>NZ_JARAYJ010000013.1:0-228802 GCF_033794345.1 Streptomyces niveiscabiei | reverse complement strand
GGGGGCGCCGATGGTGTTCAGCATGACGCGGAGGATCTGGTTGTTGGTCCAGGTGGGGTGGACGGACCAGATCAGGGCGGCGCTGGCGGAGGCGAGGGCGGTGGCGTCGCTGGTGCCGCTGGTGGTGCAGAGACCGGTTTTTCCGCCGCAGGCATGCACCATGTCCTCGCCGGGAGCGGCCATGTCGACCTGCGGGCCGTACTCGGAGAATTCGGTTCTCCCCAGGTTCTTGCCGACGGCGGCAACGCCGACCACGCCAGGGGTGGCCGCCGGGTACATCACCAGGTTGCCTTTTTGCGCATCGTTGCCGACTCCGGCGAAGATCAAAGAGCCCTTCTTGAGGGCATACGCGACAGCCTCTGTCACTTCCGGCGTCGACTCCGACACCGCCAGGGAAATGTTGATGACCTTCGCACCGCGATCAGCCGCATAACGGATCGCCGGAACCAGTGCCGTATTGATGCTCGTCTCCCCCGCGGCCAGGTTGGCGGCCTTCCCTCCGTCAGGCACACGAATCGGCAGGATCTTGGCACCGGGTGCGAGACCGTACGCTCCGTTCCTGTCGCCGTTCGCGCCTGTGCCCGCGATCAGACCGGCCATCCCAGTACCGTGCCCGTACTCGCTGAAGTCCGTGTGCTCGTCACCGGGTTCGTCCGGGGTGAAGTCCTTGCCCGCGAGAACACGTCCTGCGAGATTGGGGTTGTTCGGATCCACGCCGCTGTCGATGACCGCGACGGTGACGCCCTCACCGGTGCTGGTCTTCCACATCTTCTCGGCCTGCATCCCGTCCAGGTACCACTGTTCCTGGCGGATCGTGTCAGCGCCGACTGCCGGCGTCCCGGCGGCGCCCACCAGCAGCAGGCCCAGGGCCGTCGCAGCGGCAACGCGACGGACCTTGTGTCGAGTACCACTGGTGTGCATGAACTTCGCTCTCCCTCATCCCTGAACCCGTCAGTCGACGACCGGCGGCACAGTCGGCCGGCGGTTCCGGCGCCAGGTCTCCTCGTCCTCCGCGACACCGTACGGCCGACCGTTTCCGTTTCTCGTGCTCGGAAAGGACGTCGTCCGGGACGGATGGGCTGCGGCCCTCGCCCCACCGTGCCCCTCACCGGAGCGTCCGGCGGCGGTGGTACCACCCGTGATCGCGTTGCTGGGACCCGTTCCCGTTCCGCCAGAGCCGATCACCCCGGAACCGGGCACACGCGCTCCCGCACGCCCTGACCGCTGACCATGGTTGGCGCCCACGACACCGGAGTCGGCCATGGGACGACCTCCGACGATGCCTCCAGGAGGCGATACGGAACGGCCGCCGGAAGCCGTGCCCGGTGTGCCCATGTCCCGGCCGACGAGGGTTCCCATGCCGGGGGTCTGCCCCATCGGTCCCATGGGGTTACGAGGGGGTGCGCTTTCCCCGCCTACGACCATGCCGCGCGGGACGGCTCCGGTCGGCCTGCCTTCAGAGGGGAGGACCGGGCGGCCACCGACGATGCCGTTGCCCGTGCCGCCGGGAACACTCGGAACATGGCCGACAGGCGTCGGGGTTCCAGCGCTTCGGCCCATCGAGGGCATGGACGCCCTGAGCGCCGGATTGTTGACGGGCAGGGTCTGCCCGCCGCCGAACAGCGCAGGAACCGGGCCGGTTTGTGGCGTTGCACCCCTCAGGGCGATGGGTTCGGCAGAGTCGCGCGAACTCTCCAGCGGAGTCGGGGACGGCAAGGTGCCAACTGAGTCGATCGCGGTCCGTACAGGCGGCAGCGACTCACCGGAGATATCCGGCTGGGACCCGGAAGCGGCGACATGCCGAAGGGAAGACACTCCGGCGGAACTTCCGGCACCGGACGTAGTGCTGGTTGCGTGGACAGTCCCAGCAGTCGAGTTCACGCCGGAAGGCCCGTCGAGTTCAGCCTTGTCGGCTTCTTTCGAGTCGACCGCGCCAACATCAGCCGGTACGAACGCCTTCGGCGGCGGCGGAAACCTCGGCCTCTCCAGCGCGTTCAGCTGCGTTGCCGACCACGCGTACGACTGCGCCAGCTTCGTCATCTGTGCGGCGGCCTCCTGCCGCACCTTCTCCCGGTCGGCGGTCAGCTCCGCGAGGTTCTGGGCATACCGGGACCTGATCGCGGGTGCGTCCGGGTCGTTGTGCGCGGCGTATGCGGCGTCGAGGTTCGCCTGCGCGGCGGGCGCGTCGCGGGGGATCGCCGACTGGGCCAAGGCGATGGAGTCGGACGCCTGGTTGAGCCAGCCTGAGGCGCCCTTGCTGAACTCCGACAGCCGCCAGGTGGCGTTGGCGAGGTCGGAGGCCCAGTAGCGGAACGTGTCCGCGCCCTCGCCCTTCCACTCCACTCTGTCGGGGCGCGTCCCCAACTCCTCCGCGATCCTCGCGATCTCCTCCGCCGCCGACTCCAGCTTCGACGCGGCCGTCTGCACCATCCCCGCGTTCGCCTGGTTCAGCCACGCCAGCATCTGCTCATGGCTCATGCCCTCGAACAGGGTCCCTCCGGAAGCCACCAGGCCACGCCTTCCCCCACGCCGCTCGCCGGCGACGTCCCGTCATTCCTCCCGCACGACCCATCCAACCCTCACGTACGCGCGCCCACATGAGCACGCGTACTCAACTCGCCCCGACTTTCCTGGGAGTCAGGAAAGTCGGGCGAGGGTGAGGAGGCCGGTGAAGGCGGTGGGGGTGAGGAGGAGGGTCGGGCCGGTGGGGGTTTTGCTGTCGCGGACGGGGACGAGGCCGTGGGCACGGGCGTAGGAGGGGGACCACTCGACGCATTCGCCGCCATCGCCGTCGCTGTAGGTCGACTTGACCCAGGCAAGGCCACGAAGGTCGAGGGTGCTGCTCATCTGGCGTATTCCTCCATGATCGAGCGGATGAGGGCCAGGGAGCGCGCCTCGGACTCCGCTGTCGCGCGCAGCCGCTCGTAGGTGTCCAACGACCGCCGTACGTCAGACGGGGAGTCGTTGACGAACGCTCGGCCGACGGTCTCCGAGTACAGGATCTGCGCTTCGTCGTCTTGCGTTAGCAGGATAAACGGCTTGCTCGTCGCGGGCGCCCCTGCCTCGAAGGGGAGAACCTGGATCGCGACGTGCGGGGATGCCGCCATCACCACGAGGTGCTCCAACTGCCCGACCATGACGTACCGGTTCCCGACCACCGTACGGAGCGCGGCTTCGTGGAGGATGACCCACAGCAGCGGCGGGTTCTCCCGGTCCAGGATGGCCTGGCGATGTACACGGAGTTCCACACGCGCCTTGATCTCGTCGTCGGTCTCGCGTGGGTGCGCCGCTCGGTAGACCGCCTCCGCGTACTCGGGGGTCTGGAGCAGGCCCGTCACCAGACTCGGGGCGTAGCCCTCGATCTTGACGGCGTTCTTCTCCAACTGCACGTACGGAACGAACCACCCGGGATGGCCCCGCTCGCTCACCCGCACCAACAACCGCCCGAACGACCCCGGCGTGTTGAAGAAACAGTCGCACTTGTCCGCGAAGTGCTGTGACGCCAGCGCCTTCCCGTTGACCACCTTGGACACGTACGGCTCCTTGTAGCCCGTAGCAATGGCCAAAGCCCTCTGCGTAGCCCCCTTGTGCTCCAGCGCCGCCGCGACCTCCCTCCCGAACCACTCCAGTCCGTCCACAGGCTCCGATTCTCCGTTCACCTGTTCAATTCACCTGCTTTCCAGGGCTATTGGAAACCTCAGAACCCTTCAACCGTACGGGCCGATAGTCCATCGTGTGACCAGAACGACCCAGAAAGTCGAGGAGGTTGCCATGATGCTCTGCTCCGTCACCATCGTCGTCCCGGACGAACTGAAGGAAGCCGCGCTGAATTACCCGGACGGCCGGCCGGACGAGGAGCCGATCCCGGACTACGTGACCTGTGAACTCGACAAGCACAAGTACGGCACGCACACCTGCCTCTTGAGGGACCTCTCGGCAAAAGCGAGCGGCTCGGTGTGGATCATCTGGTCGGACCCTCAGAACGTGAAAGTGGAACAGTTGCCGTACTGCGTCTCACGCGGGCCGGAAAAGGGAGACGCGTGCTGGCTGACGGAAGGGCATCGGGGCGGGCACAGTTGGGAGCGGTACGAGTAGGGAGGGGTTTCGCGTGGGGGACGGCCGGCGACAGAGGGTGCCTGGGCAAGGATCGAGGCGTGGCTGAAGCAGCACGCGCCACGTTCGTGGCAGATGCTCCCGCCGCCCGCCCCGGAAGCGGAGATCCAGGCGGTGGAGCGGGAACTCGACCTGGTCTTCCCGCCGGGCCTGCGGGCTTTCTATCGTCTGCGGGACGGCACAGGGCACCCCGCCGACTTCGGGTGGGCCCCGGAGCCCGGCACCGGACTTCCCCCGCGAGGGCAGGGAACGGCCTGGCTGTTGCCCATGAAGTGCGCGATCCCCCCGGTCCGGCACCTGCCGCTGTGGAGCGAGGGCCCGCACACCATCGGCCGCCCGGCGGACCCCGCCCTGCGCTACCTCGCCTTCGCCGCGACCGACCGCGGTGGCCTGTACGGCCTGTTCGCCGACTGCACACCGGGCCCGGGTCAGGGACGGATCGGCACCTTCGAGGAGGCCGCCGACGCCCTGTACGAGAACCGCCCGGTGGAGGACGCGACGGGCCACCGGGACACGGCCGTACCGACCCCGATGAACCAAGGCCCGGCCCCCCGTAGCGCGCCGCCGCGCTCCGCGTTCCGGGTGACCCCACCGCGTGCCCTCCACGCCCCGCGCCCCCAGGGGCGTTACGTCTGATCGCATGATGAGCAGACGTACACCCCTCGCCCTGCTGCTGGCCGGCGTCGTATTGCTGCCCGGCACTGCTGCCAGTGCCACCCCCGTCCCGGAGGAAGACCTCGTGCCCGGCGTGAAGCAGACCGCGCTGGTCGACACGCCGGATCAGGTGCTGGCGCCGAAGACGTACGTACCCGGCGCTGAGGAAGACGCCGTCGAGCCCCCGGACGCCGCCCCCAACGCCTACGCACTCGTCGAATACGTACCCCTCGGCGAAGCCGTCGCCCGCATCAGCTGCACCAAGAAGACCGGGCCCTATCAGCGGCAGGTCGAGCGGTGGCTGAAGCTGAAAGTGGACGGGAAGCAGTCGGCGAAGGACTGCAAGGCGATCAAGGCGTTCCAGAAGAAGCAGAAGATCAAGCCGGCTATCGGATTCGCGGGGCCGGTCACCTGGAAGCGGATGCAATTCCTCTCCGCCAAGAAGAAGCCGAATGCGGCGAAGAAGTGTCCCGTCAGGAATTACCGCGTCGCGTGTGTGGATCTCACCCGGCAGATCACTTGGGTGCAGAAGGGGAAAAAAGTCGTCTTCGGCCCCGTCTCCATGCGGAGCGGGCGGAAAGCGCATCCGACCCGCACCGGCTGGTTCAAGATTTACTGGCGGCACAAGAATCACGTCTCCACGCTGTACAACACCCCGATGCCGTATTCGCAGTTCTTCAGCGGCGGCCAGGCATTCCACGCGGTG
Source organism: Streptomyces niveiscabiei (assembly GCF_033794345.1). Classification (NCBI taxonomy): domain Bacteria; kingdom Bacillati; phylum Actinomycetota; class Actinomycetes; order Kitasatosporales; family Streptomycetaceae; genus Streptomyces; species Streptomyces niveiscabiei. The sequence continues at coordinate 223,329 of NZ_JARAYJ010000013.1, read as the reverse complement.
TACGGCAGCATTCACACGACGGTCGGCTCGATGGGCTGCGTCAATCTCACCGTGCCGGACGCCCGCAAGCTGTGGGGTGTGCTGAAGAAGGGCGACCGGGTGTACGTCTGGGGGAAGAGGCGGCTCTGAGAGACTGGGGGCGATGAGAGAGACGGAACGGGCGCGCCCCAGGGCGGTGATCGACCTGGCGGCGCTGCGGGCGAACGTGCGCGCGCTGCGGTCGAAGGCACCCGGCGCGGCCTTCATGGCGGTCGTGAAGGCCGACGGGTACGGCCATGGCGCGATCCCGTGCGCCCGCGCGGCGGTGGAGGCGGGCGCGACGTGGGTGGGGACGGCGACACCGGAGGAGGCGCTGGCCCTCAAAGCGGACGCCGGGCTCCCGGACCACGTACGGATCATGTGCTGGCTGTGGACGCCGGGCGCCCCATGGCGTGAGGCCATCGAGGCCGGCATCGACGTGTCGGTGAGCGCGCTGTGGGCGCTGAAAGAAGCGACGGAAGCCGCAAAAGCGGCAAACAGCACAGCCCTCGTCCACCTCAAGGCCGATACCGGTCTCGGCCGCGGCGGCAGTCAGCCCGCCGACTGGTCCGACCTCGTACGCCGCGCCCTGGACGCCGAGCGCGCCGGCGCCGTACGGATCGTGGGCATCTGGTCGCACCTCGCGTGCGCGGACGAACCCGGGCACCCCTCCACCCAGGCCCAGCTGGATCGTTTCCGCGAGATGACGGCGTACGCGGAAGCGCGGGGTGTCCGTCCCGAGGTCCGGCACATCGCGAACTCGCCCGCCACGCTCACCCTCCCCGAGGCGCACTACGACCTCGTCCGGCCGGGCGTCGCGATGTACGGCCTCTCCCCGAGCCCCGCCCTCGGCGCCCCCGCCGATCTGGGCCTGCGCCCGGCGATGACGCTCACGGCGCCGGTCGCGCTGGTCAAGCACGTACCCGGCGGGCACGGCGTCAGCTACGGCCACCACTACGTCACCCCCGGCGAGACGACCCTCGCGCTGGTCCCGCTGGGCTACGGCGACGGCGTCCCCCGGCACGCCTCGGGCTCCGGGCCGGTGCTGATCGGCGGGAAGTGGCGTACGACGGCCGGGCGGATCGCGATGGACCAGTTCGTCGTGGACCTCGGAGGTGACGAGGTCGGGGCCGGTGCGGAGGCGATCCTGTTCGGACCGGGTGATCGTGGGGAACCGACCGCCGAGGACTGGGCGCAGGCCGCGGGGACCATCGGGTACGAGATCGTCACCCGGATCTCCGCGCGGGTTCCCCGCGTCTATGTGAATGGGTAGTCACCCGGTGGAGAGGAGCGGTACGTGAGCGAGAGCGGTGTGGAGGCGATCGTCTCCGCCACGGGGGACGCCGCGGGCAACTGGCGCCGCGCGACCGGCATCGCGGGCGCGGCGATAGGGGTGATCGCGGCGGGCGCCGCCGCGGGGGTCGCCCTGGAGCGGATGACCGTCGGGCGCGGGATGCGCAAGAAGGCGCGCCTCGCGCTGGATTCCGCCGGTCCGTACGGCGCGCTGCGCGGTACGCCCGGCAAGGCGTACGCCGACGACGGCACCGAGCTGTACTACGAGGTCGACGACGTCGAGCCCGAGGGCGGGTCCGCGCCCCGGCGGCGGCGCCTGTTCGGGCGCAAGGCGCCGGCTCCGGTGACCGTCGTGTTCAGTCACGGGTACTGCCTGACCCAGGACTCGTGGCACTTCCAGCGGGCGGCGCTGCGGGGGGTCGTCCGGACCGTGCACTGGGATCAGCGCAGTCACGGGCGGTCGGGGCACGGGGTCGCGCAGCTCAAGGACGGGGTGCCGGTCAGCATCGATCAGCTGGGGCGGGATCTGAAGGCCGTGATCGACGCGGCGGTGCCCGAGGGGCCCGTCGTGCTCGTGGGGCACTCCATGGGCGGGATGACCGTCATGGCGCTCGCCGGGCAGTACCCCGAGTTCGTCCGGGAGCGGGTCGTCGCGACCGCCTTCGTCGGGACGTCCTCCGGGCGGCTCGGGGAGGTCAACTACGGGCTGCCGGCCGCCGGGGTCAACGCCGTGCGGCGGGTGCTGCCGGGGGTCCTGAAGGTGCTCGGGCAGCAGGCCGCGCTCGTCGAGAAGGGGCGGCGGGCCACCGCCGAGATCTTCGCCGGGATCATCAAGCGGTACTCGTTCTCCTCGCGGGACGTCGATCCCGCGGTCGCGCGGTTCGCGGAGCGGATGATCGAGGGGACGACCATCGACGTCGTCGCCGAGTTCTATCCGGCGTTCACCGAGCACGACAAGACCGAGGCGCTGGCGTCGTTCCGGGAGATGCCGGTGCTGGTGCTCGCCGGGGTCGGGGATCTGGTGACGCCGAGTGAGCACAGCGAGGCCATCGGGGATCTGCTGCCGGACGCCGAGCTGGTGCTCGTCCCCGACGCCGGGCATCTGGTGATGCTGGAGCACCCCGAGGTGGTCACCGACCGGCTCGCCGACCTGCTCATGCGGGCCGGGGCGTTTCCGGCGGGGGCTACGGTTGGCGGCTATGGAAGCAGCACAGCACAGCCAGGTTGAGCTGACCGTCACGTCCCCCGAGCAGATGCGCGACCTCGGTCTCAGGCTCGCCTCGATCCTGCGCGCCGGGGATCTCGTCATGCTCGACGGGGAGCTCGGGGCCGGGAAGACGACGCTCACGCGAGGGCTCGGGGAAGGGCTCGGCGTACGGGGGGCGGTGACCTCGCCGACGTTCGTCATCGCCCGCGTCCACCCCTCCCTGGGCTCCGGGCCCCCTCTCGTCCACGTCGACGCGTACCGGCTCGGCGGCGGGCTCGACGAGATGGAGGACCTCGACCTCGACGTCTCCCTCCCCGACTCCGTGATCGTCGTGGAGTGGGGGGAGGGGAAGGTCGAGGAGCTGACGGACGACCGGCTCGTGGTGCGGATCCAGCGGGCCGTCGGGGACACGACGGACGAGGTCCGGCACGTGTCGCTGCGCGGGCTCGGGGCCCGCTGGGCCGGCGCCGAACTGGACCGTGTGCTCCAGGTGTGAACGTTCCGACGCGATGTCGGCAAAACATTGCGTCCCCGGCATCGGGCGTGGTCCTATGATATCCAGCCCGTGGTTAGGTCTACCTAAGTAGCCCTCCGCACTCGCCCCCGACCCGCTGGAGGCGTCCATGTCCATGCCGGTTGTTTCCCTGCGCGACCTCCTCGCGGCGAACGCCGCGGCGGAGGCGGTGTCGTTGCCTCCGCTGGCGCCGATGCCGGTGCCTGTGCCTGTGTCTCCGACGGAGGAGCCGGAGGAGGACATGGCTCAGGAAGCGGCGTAGAGGATGCCGGCAACACCGGCCTCCGGCCCGGCGCCTCAAAAGCCGATCGGCTCCCGCAGGTGCCGTGAACACAGCGCCCGGCTTCCCGCGCCGCCTCTACGGTGGTGGCACCTCGTGGTGGCATGGGAGACGCAATGAGCACGATGTACCCGGAGTACGCGCAGTGGCTGCGTCAGGTGCGCCACTCGATGAAGCTGCCCAAGGCCGTCAAGCTGCTGTTCGATCAAGGGCGCCTGTACATGTCTCCAGTGACAGAGGCGCACAGCGAGGCGGACGATTCGATCCGATCGCAGTTGGCGGAACAACTCGGCGGTGGGTCCGGGCTTCATGTCACCCGGGACAAGGGTGTGCTCCCGGAGTTGGACGGGTACACGCCCGAACCCGATGTACTGGTGGTCGACGCCGGGGTGCTCGGCCCGGGTGACGCCTTCGTCGACCAGAAGCACGTGCGCTTCGTCGCCGAAAGCGTCTCCCGGTCGACAGTCGGACAGGACTACGGACGCGAGCTCAACCAGTACGCCGCACGCGGCATCCCGACGTACCTCATCGTGGACGTCCTCGTCGGCGAGTGCGTGCTCTACCAGGCCCCGAAGGGCGACGAGTACACCTCGGCGGTGCCGTACCGCTTCGGTGAACCCGTCGAGTTCGAGGTCGCCGGGGTGGCCGTGTCGGTGCGGACCGAGTTCAGGACGATCCGGTGACGCGGCCCCCAAGATCAGCGGCGTAGGCGTCTCGCCTGGTACAGCGCCAGGGTTCCCGCCGCCATCGGGGCCCACATGATCCAGACCGTGACGATGACGTCCGTCGTGGAGGTGCTGTCGGTGGTGATGATCACGGCCAGGAGGGCCCAGAACGCGGATATCAGGCCGAGGGCCCAGAGGCCGGCTGTCCAGCCGGGGGTGGATTTCGTGGGGGTGGAGGGAGCCGTTCGCCGGGGTTGGGGGATCGTCGCGGGGTCTCGGGGCGGGAGGTGGACGACCAGGTGGGACGGGATCGAGGCGTCGATCGCGGCGATGCGGTCGGGGGTTACGCCCTTGTAGAGGGTGGGTTCGACCGTGACCGAGAAGCCGTCGTGGCCCGTGAGGGTGCGGGAGCCGTCGGGGCGGGTGGTCATGGCGGCGCAGGTGGCGTAGTGGACGGTGACGGGGCCTCGGGGGGTGGACAAGGAGACCCCCTCCTGGCCGATCGTCAGGGTCACGCCGTCCGGTGAGGGGTGCGTCGTACCTGTGACCGTGGTCGAGGAGTACTGGGGGGCGAGGGTGAAGCCCGCCCAGTCGACGCCCCGGCCCGGCACCTGCATCAGCGCGGTGGACCAGGTCTCCTGGGCGACTTCGTGGACGTCCGCGAGGGTGACGGCGTTCAGGTCGGCCCGGCGTTCGTCGACCGACTGGACGGGGCGGCCGAGGAGGACGCTGAGCGCGTTGCCGGGGAGGAGGCCCGCGCCGGGGTCGTCGTACTGCTTGGCGATCCGGGCCCGGGAGGAGTCCAGTTCCTGTTGGGTGATCGTGCCCGCGCGCAGGCGGGCGAGGGTGTCGATGAAGCCGCCGGTGACCGCGTCCTGTTTTTTGGGGAGGGCGTCGGCGTAGGCGGTGATCGTGGCGTGGGCCGCGTCCCGTACGGAGTAGTCCGCGTCGGCCTGGTAGGAGTAGCCGCCCTCCTGGCGCAGGTCGTGGAAGAGGGCGCGGCCGAAGAGGTCGGTGAAGACCATGGCGGCGGCGGAGCGGCGGACCACGGCGGACAGGACGACGGTGCCGTCGTCGCCGTGGACGTACGCCGGGGTGACCGGCAGCGCGTCTGAGGCGGGCGGCGCGGGGATGCGGGTGCCCGGCGGGAGGGTGAGGTCGAGGCCGGCGGGGACGTGGTCGCCGGTGAGCCAGAGGACCGCGTTGTCGCGGGTGAAGCGGGTCTGGGCCCAGTAGCGGACGGCGTCCGGCGTGAGGCTCCAGGTGCCCAGCTCGGTGTAGCTGCTGAGGCCGTACCCCTGCGCCCCGTACCGCCAGAGGGGGAGCTGCGACGATCCGCCGCGCCCCGCCGCCTCCGTACGGAGGATCTCCTTCTCCGTCTCCAGCCGCTCCAGCGGCAGTTCGCGCAGGGACGCGCAGACGCTGTTGAGGTACGTGACGACCTCGGCCTCGGTGCCGGTGACGTGGAAGAGGGTGTACGTGTTGGCCGTCGCCCCGTTGTAGTGCAGGTCGGACAGGCCCAGGCGGTGCAGCGCGAGGTGTTCGACGAGGTGGGTGAGGCCGGCGGTGGCGAGGGTCTCGTCGGCCCGTCCGACGCGGAACATGAGGCCGGCGGTGATCTCGGACGACGTGCCGGGTGCGTAGAGCGTCGGGATGCCCTGCGTGACCGTGCTGTTCATCGGGCGACCGCCTCTCGCGCGGACTTGCGGTGCCTGCGGAACGCGGCCTGCGGGTCGGACAGGTAGGACCAGGGGCCGGCGGCCCGGTCGCCGAGTGCGGCGAAGTGGGGGGCGGCGTCGGCGTGGTGACCGCCGAGGGAGAAGGCCATCGCGAAGGTGCCGTGCGCGTAGCCGCTGGAGAAGTCGGGGCGGTACGCCGGGTGCCGTACGGAGATGGCGGCGGCGTTGCGCAGGTCCTGGAGGACGTTCACGCCGCGCAGGTACGGTCCCCCCTGCTCCTCCAGCGACAGCCAGTGCTCGATGTGCGCGTCGGCGACGAGGACGCCGGTCGGGGCGCCGTCGGGGGCCTCGCGGGTCGCCTCGGCGGCGAAGCCGTGCGCCTCCTCCCAGGTGCCGCCCCACTTCGGGCACAGCTGCTGGAGGAGGGCGGCCTGGGCGCCGTACACGTGCGGGTGGTGGGCGCGGAGGCGGTCGTAGCGGCGGCGGGCCTCGGTGACGCCGAGTTCCAGGCCGCGGGCCAGGGTGATGCGGATGTACCAGGCGGGGGCGTACGAGGGCTGCTCCGCGCAGACCTGGATCAGCAGTTGCTCCGCGCGCCGCAGCCAGGCGTGGAACTGGTCGAACTGCTCCCCGGAGACGTGCTTGGCGAACGCGGCGCCGCGGATGTCCCAGCCGATCATCACGTACCGCTTCGCGAGGATGGTCCTCGGCAGGGGGTCGGCGGGGAAGTCGGCCGCCGCGCGCTCCAGCCACTGTTCCGCGCCGGGTGTCTCGGCGACGGAGTTGAGCGCGGTGACCATGTCGTCCACGCTCCCGAGCCGCCCGAAGAAGCCCCGCACGGCGGTCCAGTCCCCCGCGTGCGCCGCCTCCCGCAACGGGATCAGCTCGGGGATGTCGTCGTACCTGTCAAAACTCGGCTCTGCGCCGCCCACTGTCCCCACCCTGACGTGATTCGTACATCTGTTTCAAGACGCCGCAGAGTAACAGCCCAGGTGACCTCTAAGGTGCTCGGCATGAGCATCATCGGAGTCGGCATCGACGTGGCCGAGATCGAACGCTTCGCGGCCTCCCTGGAACGCACGCCCGCACTCGCCGCGCGCCTCTTCCTCGACAGCGAACTCCTCCTCCCGAACGGCGAACGCCGGGGCCCGGCCTCCCTCGCGGCCCGCTTCGCCGCGAAGGAGGCCCTGGCGAAGGCGCTCGGGGCGCCCGGGGGGCTGCTGTGGACCGACGCGGAGGTGTACGTCGAGCCCAGTGGCCGGCCCCGGCTGCGCGTGACGGGGAGCGTCGCCGCACGGGCCGCCGAGCTGGGGGTGACGGGGTGGCATGTGTCGCTGAGCCATGACGCGGGGGTGGCCTCGGCGGTGGTGATCGCGGAGGGGTAGGGGCGGGGCAGGGGCGGGGGCGGCACGGCGTACGGGGTCCCGGCTTCGCTGGTACGACGATCGGACCACAGCTCGTCTCCCCCGGGGCCCCTCACCCGATCTCCACCACCTTCGCCCACTCCGGCGGCCCCTCCGGGACGTAGTCGGGGTCCGTCTCGCGCCAGCGGCCCCGGCCCGTGCGCGGGAAGAGGCCGACCACTGTGCGGCAGGCGGGCTGGGGTGGCCACGGGGTCTGGCCGTCCGTCAGGGCCACCACCACGTCGGGGCGGGTGCGCAGGGCCGCCTTGAAGCCCTCGCAGAGATCCGTGCCGCCGCCTCCGATCAGGGGGATGTCCTCCGCCCGGCACAGGGGGTGGGCGACGTGGGCCGCCGCGTCGCAGGACACGACCGTGAGCAGGTCGCGGCGTCCGCCGACCGCCCGGGTGATCGCGGCGACTTCGAGGAGCGCGCTGCCGAGCTCCGCGTCGCTGACCGAGCCGGACGTGTCGATGACGACGGCGACACGGGGCGGGCGGCGGCGCAGGCTGGGCAGGACGAGGCCGGGGAGGGAGGACGCGCGGCGCGAGGGGCGGCCGTACGTGTAGTCCTGGCCCGCGCCCGCGCCGGACACGGCGGAGCGCAGCGCCGCGCCGAGGAGGCGCAGCCAGGGCTGGGGCGGGTGGAAGGCGTCCCGCGCCCAGCGTTTCCAGCCTTCCGGCGCGCTCCCCGGCCGTCCCTTGATCGCCTCGGCGACCCGGTACCGTACGGCGTCCCGCTGCTGCGGGGTGAGTCCCTCGGCACCGTCCGCGCCGAGGTCCCACCCGCGCCGGCGGCCGTCCGCGCCGCTGCCGCAGTCGAGCCAGGCGATGTCGCCGTACGCCTTGAGCTGGAACCGGCGCAGGTACTCCTCCATGAGGAGTCCCGTCGGCAGCCGCAGCGACCCCGGTGTCACCGCGTCCGCCGGGCGGGCCAGCCCGTCGCCGTAGATGTCGTCGTTGATCTCCATGTCCGCCGCGATGTTCATCCGCAGCCGCTCCCCCGGCCCGTCGAGCCCCTGCCGCTTCGCGAACCGGTCACCGCGCCCGTGATGGTCCCGCAGCAGATGCGACACCTCGTGCACCCACACCCCGGCCAGCTCCTCCACCGGCGTCCGCTCCACGAACCCCGGCGACACGTAGCAGCGCCAGTGACCGTCCACGGCCATCGTCGGCACGCTCTCCGACGCGACGACGTGCAGCGCGAACAGCGCGGAGGCGAGGTAGGGCCGGGCACGGGCGGCTTGGAGCCGGGCGGTGTAGAGCTTGTCGGCGTCGAGGGGGCGGGCTGGTACGGGGGTGAGGGGGCGGCCTTGTACGGGGGTGAGGCCGCGAACCGGCGCCGGGGGCAGGCCGGTTGCCTGGTCCGGCGCGGGGATGTGCGCCGGCGCCGGGGTCTCGCCGGCCACCTGATCCGGCGTACGGTCCGGGTCCGGCGTCGAAATCACCGCCCCACCCGCATCCTGCTCCGGCGCCGAGGACTCACCGGCCACCCGACCCCCCGTCCGGCTCTCCCCCGGCGTCGAAGTCACGTCCGCCCCCTCCCCCCGCTCCCCCCTCAACGCCCCACCCCCGCCTTCTCCTTGCTCTTCACCCGTGCCGTCACCCGGTCCGCGCCCCGCGACAGCTCCACCACCCCGGCGAGCCGTTCGATCTCGGCCGGGACCTCCCACTCCTCCTGCCGCAGGGAGGCCAGGGTCGTCGCGGGGACGACGACCAGATCCGGTGCGCCCGTCTCCAGCGCGCGGACCAGGACCGACCACGCGGAGTCCCAGCGGGCCCGGGTCGGCCGGTTGCGGACCGCCTCGACGACGCCGTCCAGGACGGCCTGGCGGAGGTCGCCCCGGCGGGGCAGCTCGGCGTTCGCCGGGTCCGCGAGGACCGTCTCCGGGTCGGGGAGGTCCATGCGGTCGACGCAGGCGAGGAGTTCGAGGCCGGGCCCGTCGCCGACGGTTCCCCGCACGAGGAAGGACAGCACCTCCCGGGAGGACCCGGCGGCCCGCGCGAACGCGGTGAGCCGCAGCGCCATGTCCCAGCTGCGCGGCGAGGGCCAGGCACCGCCCCGCCGGGTCTCGGCGCCGGGCAGCTGGTGCACGAGCTTGGGCCGCACCTCCAGCAGCCCGCACACGGCGCGCCGCGCGTACGCGACCGCCTCGGCGAGCCGCCCGGCGTCGAGCACGGGAAGGCTCGCGCGCGGCCACGTCCCGCCGAGCCCCCGTACGACGACCTCGTGGTCGTGCACCCACTGGAGGTGCACGAACCGGTTGGCGAGCGGAGCGCTCAGCTCCCACCCGTCCGCCGCCGAGGACCTCGGGTTCGCGGCGGCCACGATCCGTACGCCGGGCGGCAGCCGCAACGTACCGATCCGCCGCTCCAGCACCAGCCGCAGCAGCGCGGCCTGGACGGCGGGCGGCGCGGTGGACAGCTCGTCCAGGAAGAGCAGCCCCTTCCCGGCGCGCACCAGCCGGACCGCCCAGTCCGGCGGGGCCATCGGAACGCCCTGGACGGCGGGGTCGTCACCGACGACGGGCAGCCCCGAGAAGTCGGAGGGCTCGTGGACGCTGGCGATGACGGTCGTGAGGGGGAGGTCCAGGGACTCCGCGAGCTGGGTGAGCGCGGCGGTCTTGCCGATGCCGGGCTCACCCCACAGGAGGACGGGGAGATCCGCGGCGACGGCCAGCGTCAACGCCTCCAGCTGGAGGTCGGGGCGGGGTTCGGTGCGGGTGTCGGAGAGCAGGGCCAACAGCTCGTCGGCGAGGGAGAGTTGGGTGTTTTCGGGCATGAGTGATCACCGTTTCGGGGAGAGGGGCCCACGCGGACCGGAAAGAGAAGGAAAGGGGAGGGGGGAAAGGGGAGGGGAGGGAAGGGGAGGGGAGGGAAGGGGAGGGGAGGGCTGAACTGCTGGGCGGGGCTTACTTCTTGGGCCGGGGCCGGCGCCCGGACCGTCGGGGCCGGTTCCTCCGCCCGGTCCGCTGCTCCCGCCTCCGCTCGGGCGCGTCCTCGCTCAACCCCGCCCGGTACAGCCCGTACACGACCCGCCGCTCGGCCGCCTCCGCCAGCGCGTCCTTGAGCGGGCCGTCCCTCAACACCGCGTCAGGGCCGAGGAGTTCCTCCACGACCGCGAGCGCACCGGCCGTGTCCCCGTGTTCCAGCCGCTCCCGGACGCCGGTCAGGCAGTCCGGCCGCCGATGCGCCTCGTCGATAACCCGCAGACAGGGCAAGGGAGTTCCACTGAGCGCCGTCAACAGCTCCTCCCTGCGGAGCTGTTCGGGCGCGTGATCGAGCGGCGCGAGCACCCCGCCGACGAAGCCGATCCGGTGCCGCTCGCCCCGGCAGTCGACGAAGCGGTGCGATTGATCGGACGCCGGCTCGGAGGGCCGGGCACGCCCGGGGGCCAACGCGTCGGCGACGAGCGGATGCAGATCCCCGGCGTCGAGGGCGCCCGCGCGCAGGAGGACGAGGTCGGGGAGGGGGTGGGTGGAGGCGTCGGGGAGGAGGGGGAGGGGTGTGGCGCGCGAGGGACGCGTGAACTGCCTTACGGGGGCTGGAAGTTCGGCGTACGAGGCGAACTCGCTTACCCCGTCGGGAGGTTCGGCGCAGGCCACGAACTGGCCCGCACGCCCAGCCGATCCGACGCACGCCGCGAACTCGCCCACACACCCAGCCGATCCGACATACGCCGCGAACCCGCCCGCACACCCCGCCGATCCGACGCACGCCACGAACTCGCCCACCCCGCCCGCCGATCCGGCATCCGGCGCGAACCCCCGCCCCTCACCCCCCGGCGGCGATTCCCGCGTGTCCACCACCCTCCGCCGCCCGCCCGTCCGCACCTCCACCGGCCCCGCCGGAAGCCCCTCGGCGTCCAGGAGGAGGGCGGCCTCGGCGTACCAGCGGCGCGTCGCGTGCTGGTCGTCGGCGGTCGCGCGGTCGGCCAGTTCACCGGCCCTGCGGGCGTCCCACAGATGCCGGTGCAGGTCGAGGCGGAAGCGTCGGCTGGGGTGGGGGTGTGGATGGCGCCGGGCCAACGCGTCCCCGGCGAGGTTCCCGTCCCACAGGGCGAGGCTCATGCGCTGGCCCGCGTCCGCCCAGGCGGGCGGCGTGCGGACGACGAGCCACAGAGCGCGGCCGTCCGTGTCGTACCGGGCCAGCGGGATCGTCAGCGCGGGTCTCAGGAGGCCGTCCGGTGCGGTTCTCGGCATGTGCCAGCGCAGCAGATCGGGCGCCAAGTGCCGCAGATCCGCCCGGAGTCGGGATACCAGTGCCGTGCCGTACGCGCGTTTCGCGGACCCGAGTTCCAGGTCCACCTCGACGCGCGCCGCGGCGCAGGCGCCGGCCCAGTCGCCGGTCTCCCGGCGGGCCGTCGCGGTCTTGATCATGGCGGGCGGTACGGCGTAACGGCGTACGCGCGGCCAGAAGAGGGTGCCGTCCGTGAGGTGGTGTGCCATCAGCACTCACCTTGAGCGGACGGGGCCCCCAATCTCACAAGAGAAGAGGTAGTCATCGGGGTGATGGTAGCCATGGGGTGCGGCGCAGGCGCAAGGGGTTTTCCCGGCGGGGAGGCAGACTGGGCGTATGCGTACTGCTTATCGCGTGGAGACCGTCCGGCGGGTCGAGGGCGAGCTGATGGCCCGCGTTCCCGAGGGGGCGTTGATGCAGCGGGCGGCTGCCGGACTCGCCGTGGCCTGCGGGGAGTTGATGGGGCGGGTGTACGGGCGGCGGGTCGTGCTGCTGGTGGGGAGCGGGGACAACGGGGGTGACGCGCTGTACGCGGGGGCACGGCTCGCGCGGCGGGGCGCGGGGGTGACGGCGGTGCTGCTGTCGCCGTTGAGGGCGCACGAGGGGGGACTGCGGGCGTTGGTCCGGGCCGGGGGCCGGGTCGCGGGGCTGGACGGCGCCGAACTCGCCCTCGGGAATGCCGACTTGGTGGTCGACGGCATCGTAGGGATCGGCGGCCGGGGCGGGTTGCGGGAGGACGCGGCCCACGTCGTCCGCCTCGTCGAGGAGTTCCGCGTTCCCGTCGTCGCCGTCGACCTGCCCAGCGGGGTCGACGCGGACACCGGCGAGGTGCCCGGCGCGGCCGTCCGCGCCGACCTGACGGTGACGTTCGGGACGCACAAGCCGGGCCTGCTGATCGACCCCGCGCGGGAGTACGCCGGGGTCGTCCGCCTCGTCGGCATCGGCCTCGACCTGCCCGAGGAGGCCGACGCGGAGGCCCTCCAGCACGCCGACGTCGCCCGCCTCCTCCCCTGGCCCGGCGCGTCAAGTGACAAATACCGCAGGGGAGTTGTCGGCATCGCGGCGGGCTCGGGGCGTTACCCCGGCGCCGCCGTCCTCGCCGTCGCCGGGGCGCTGCGGGGCGGCGCGGGGGCGGTACGGTACGTCGGCCCCGCCGGGGACGCGGTCCTCGCCCGCTTCCCCGAGACCCTGGTCACCGACCGGGGCCCGAAGAACGCGGGCCGCGTCCAGGCCTGGGTGACGGGCCCGGGCGCCGGCGACGACGCGGGCCCCGTCGCCGAGATCCTCGCCCTGGACGACGTCCCCGTCCTGATCGACGCGGACGGCCTGCGCCTCGCGGACCCGGCAACGGTACGCCGCCGCACGGCCCCCACCCTCCTCACGCCCCACGCGGGCGAGGCGGCAGCCCTCCTCGGCGTCTCCCGGGACCAGGTGGAGTCCGAACGCCTGTCAGCGGCAAGGGAGTTGGCGTCCCGCTACGAAGCGACCGTCCTCCTCAAGGGAGCGACCACCCTCGTCACCAACGCGGAAGGCCCCGTCCGGGTGAACCCCACCGGCACCCCCTGGCTGGCCACCGCCGGCAGCGGCGACGTCCTCTCCGGCCTGACGGGTTCCCTCCTGGCGGCCGGCCTGTCGACGCTGGACGCGGCAAGCGCGGGCGCGTACCTGCACGGCCTCGCGGGCCGGTTCGCGGCGAAGGGGGCGCCGACGACGGCGTACGAGGTCGCGGAGCTGCTGCCGAGGGCGTGGCGGGACGTGAACGGGTAGCACGCAGAGGCACCCCGCCCAACCCCCGCCTCACCGCGCCGCCTTCACCACCAACGCCGCCAACTCCCGGCTCGCCGCCTCGTCCAGGGGCGCGTGGTCCAGCATCATCCGGTACCACAGCACCCCGTACACCGTGTCGATGAGCATCTCCGGGTCCACATCCCCCGCGACCTCCCCCCGCCCCACCGCCCGGTCCAGCAACTCCCGCAGCACCGCCCGACGGCTGAACAGGAACCGCTCCCGGAAAGCCGCCGCGAAGGCCGGGTCGAGCAGGGCCTGAGCCATCAACCCCACCAGGACCGGACGGTGATGGCTCTCCCGGAACGTCGCGGCCAGGAACGCCGCGAGGTCCGCTGCCAGCGATCCCTCGTCCGGGACGGGAATCCGCTCCTCCACGCGGTCAAGGAGCGCGTCGAGGACGACGTCCGCCTTCGAGGGCCACCAGCGGTAGATCGTCTGCTTGCCCACCCCGGCGCGCGCGGCGATGCCCTCGATGGTCAGCGCGGCGAACCCGTGCTCCCGCAGCCCTTCCATGGCCGCCGCGAGCACCGCCCCCCGCGACTCCGCGCTGCGCGGCCTGCCCGGCCGTCGTTCACCCGTCATGCCCGCCACTTTACAAGACGCCGCGTCTCGATATAAAAACGAGACGCCACGTCCCGAAAAGAAGGTGCACTGTCATGCGTGTTGTGATCATGGGCGGAACCTCCGGCATCGGCCTCGCCACGGCGAAGGCGCTCGCGGCGGACGGCGCGGAGGTGACCGTCACGGGCCGCGACGCCGCGAGGCTCGACGCCGCGCACGGCCTCCCGGCGACGGCGGTACGGCTGGACGCCACCGACGAGACCGAGGTCGCGGAGTTCTTCGCCCGGACCGGCCCGATCGACCACCTGGTCCTCGCGTTCAGCCCCGGCGCGGTGGGCCTCGGCCCCCTCGCCGACGTCCGGCTCGCCGACGTACGCGCCGCGTTCGAGGGCAAGCTGTTCCCGTACCTGTTCGCGATCCAGCGGGCCGAGGTCACCGGCTCGATCACCCTCCTCTCGGCGGCGACGGCCCGCTCGGCCCTGGCCGGCACGACCGCGCTGGCCGCGGTGAACGGCGCGATCGAACGGATCGTCTCCCCCCTGGCCACGGAACTCGCCCCGGTCCGCGTCAACGCGGTCTCCCCGGGAGCCGTCGACACCCCCTGGTGGTCCTTCCTCCCGGAGGAGGCCAGGCAGGCCCAGTTCAAGGCGGCGGCGGACACGGTCCCGGCGGGCCGGGTCGGCAACCCGACGGACGTCGCGACGGCGATCCGCTACCTGATCGGCGCGGAGTACGTGACGGGCTCGATCCTGCCGGTGGACGGCGGAATGACGGTCGCCTGACCGCAAACAAGCCGCCCAGAACGCCGACCTCCCCCGGCGCTCCGAAAAACGACGGCCCGCCGGACTCCCCGGCGGGCCGAGCGCCGCCCCCCTACTCCACCGTCACCGACTTCGCCAGGTTCCGAGGCTGGTCCACCTCGTTCCCCCGAGCCGTCGCCAGCTCGCACGCGAACACCTGCAACGGCACGGTGGCGACCAGCGGTTGCAGCAGCGTCGGCGTAGCGGGAATCCGCACCAGATGATCCGCGTACGGCACGACCGCCTCGTCCCCCTCCTCCGCGATGACGATCGTCCGGGCCCCCCGCGCCCGGATCTCCTGGATGTTGGACACGATCTTGTCGTGCAGCACGGACCGCCCGCGCGGCGAGGGCACGACCACGACGACGGGAAGGTCGTCCTCGATGAGGGCGATCGGCCCGTGCTTCAGCTCCCCCGCCGCGAACCCCTCGGCGTGCATGTACGCCAACTCCTTGAGTTTCAGGGCCCCTTCCAGCGCGACGGGGTATCCGACATGCCGCCCGAGGAACAGCACCGTGTTCTTGCCGGCCAGCGACCGGGCCAGCTCCCGCACCGGCTCCATCGTTTCGAGGACCCGCTCCACCTCCCCGGAGATCTCCGCGAGGTCCCGTACGACGGCCCGGATCTCGTCCCCCCACTTCGTGCCGCGCACCTGCCCGAGGTAGAGGGCGACGAGGTAGCAGGCGACGAGCTGCGTCAGGAACGCCTTGGTGGAGGCGACGGCGACCTCGGGCCCGGCGTGCGTGTAGAGCACGGCGTCGGACTCGCGGGGGATCGTCGACCCGTTGGTGTTGCAGATGGCCAGCACCTTGGAGCCCTGCTCACGGGCGTGCCGCAGCGCCATCAGCGTGTCCATGGTCTCCCCGGACTGGGAGATCGCGATGACCAGCGACCGCGCGTCGAGGATCGGGTCCCGGTACCGGAACTCGCTCGCCAGCTCCACCTCGCACGGAATCCGCGTCCAGTGCTCGATCGCGTACTTCGCGATGAGCCCGGCGTGGAAGGCGGTCCCGCAGGCGACGATGACGACCTTGTCGACCTCCCTCAACTCCGAGGCGGAGATCCGGACTTCGTCGAGCACGAGCGACCCGGCCGCGTCGATCCGCCCGAGCAGCGTGTCGGCGACCGCCTTCGGCTGCTCGGCGATCTCCTTGAGCATGAAGTAGTCGTACCCGCCCTTCTCGGCGGCGGAGGCGTCCCAGTCGACGTGGTACGAGCGGACGGCGGCCGGCGCCCCGTCGAACCCGGTGACGGTGACCCCGTCGCGCCGCAGCTCGACGACCTGGTCCTGCCCGAGCTCGATCGCGGACCGGGTGTGCGCGATGAACGCGGCGACGTCCGAGGCGAGGAACGCCTCCCCCTCGCCGACCCCCACGACCAGCGGCGAGTTGCGCCGGGCGCCGACGACGACGTCCGGCTCGTCCGCGTGCACGGCGACCAGCGTGAACGCGCCCTCCAGGCGCCGGCACACGAGCCGCATCGACTCCGCGAGGTCCGCGCACCCCGAGAACTCCTCGGCGAGCAGGTGCGCGACGACCTCGGTGTCGGTCTCCGACGCCAACACGTGGCCCCGCTCGGCGAGTTCGGCCCGCAGCGCGGCGAAGTTCTCGATGATCCCGTTGTGGACGACGGCGACGCGCCCGGCGTTGTCGAGGTGCGGATGGGCATTGGCGTCGGTGGGCCCGCCATGGGTCGCCCACCGCGTGTGCCCGATCCCCGTCCCCCCGGCCGGCAACGGCCCCCGCACCAGCTCCTTCTCCAGATTGACGAGCTTCCCGGCCCGCTTGGCGGCGGCGAGCCCCCCGTCCGCGAGCACGGCCACCCCGGCCGAGTCGTACCCGCGATACTCCAGCCGCTTCAGTCCCCCCATCACGACATCGAGCGCCGACTGAGACCCCACGTATCCCACGATTCCGCACATGCGCGGCAGCCTAAGCGGGTTCGGGCACCGAAACAGGCTCTCCTGTGCCCGAAATCGGGCTGTGCCTTCCCGGGGGACACCCCCGGACCCCCGGCCCCGCCGGGGTTTCGCACCCCGACGGGAACACCCCACACGACAGCCTTACGAGGAACGCCTCCGCCGTACGGCCAGCGCCCCGCCCACCAGGATGAGCGCCCCCGCCCCGGCCGTCAGCCCGGCGACCGGCACCCCGGACCCGGTCTGCGCGAGCTGCCCGCTGCCGCCGGCCGGCGAGGGCGCGGACGACGGGGAGGTGGACGGAGTCGGCGTGGGCGTGGGCGTGCCGCCGGGCTTCGGCGTCCCGGGCGGCTTCGGCTTCCCCGGCTTCGCGATCCTGAACACCAGCTCGTCGCTGTCGTTCGCCTTGTTCGGGTCCAGCGGGCTCCCCGAGTACAGGCCGGCCGGCACCTTGTACGTCGTGCCCGCCGCCTTCTTCGGGAACTTCCACGTGAACGCGTACTTCAGCGTCTCGCCGGGCGCGAGCTCCCGGAAGACGTCGCAGATCAGGACCCCCGGGTCGGCCCAGCACGGCGGGTAACCGGGCGACTTGACGGGCCAGTTGTCGAAGCCCATCCAGAAGCTGACCGCGTCGAGCGGCGCCGCCCCGGGACCGTGGTTGGTCACGGTCACCTCGGTCAGCACCTCCTGCCCGACCTTCACCGGCCCCTTCGGCACGGTCGTCCACTCGACCCCGAGATCGGCGGTCGTGCGGACGGTGACCTTCGCGGACTTGACGTTGTTCTCCGGCTTGCTGTCGACGGCGTCCCCGATGTCGACGGTGTTGGTGAACGTCAGCACGGTGCCAGGCGCGACGTCCGCGCCGACCTTGAGCTCGACGTACGCGGACACCGCCCCGACCCCGCCGTTCGGCATACAGCTGAGGCTCCGGCCGTCGGCGGACGGCTTGCAGGTCCCGTTGGTCGCGTCGTCGATGTTCTTGACGTACGTGACACCGGGCGGCAGCGTCAGCGTCAGCCCGGCCTTCGGCACACTCCCCGACTCGATCCCGGCGATCGCCCGGACACCGAGCGACTGGCCGGGCGCGATGATGTCCGCGTCGGGGTACAGCCGCGCCTCGACATCGAGCGGCTCGGGCGCGGGCTCGGTCCCGGGTTCGGGCGCGGGTTTCGTCCCCGGGACCGGTTCGGGCTTGGTGCCCGGGTCCGGCGCGGGCTTCGTCCCCGGCTCGGGCACAGGCTTCGTACCCGGCTCCGGCTCGGGCTTCGTACCCGGCTCCGGCTCGGGCTTCGTACCCGACCCCGGCTCGGTCCCCGGCGCGGGCTCGGTCCCCGGCTCCGGCACAGGCACGGGCGCGGGCGCCGTCCCCGGCACCTCCCCCACCCCGGAGCCGGCCCCAGCCCCCGTCTCCCCCTGCGCCGCCCAGGCCCCCGGCCCCGCGAGCAGCGTCAACGCCACCGCCCCGGCCGCGACGGCGACACGACCCCCTCTTGCGTACATCAGATGTCTCCCCTGGCTCTCTCCTCCAGGACACGTCGTCGCGCCCTGGTCCCAACTGCTCCGAACAGCACCGCACCCGCACCGACGAGCCCGACCGCACCCCACCCGGCCGCACCCAGCCCCCCGGCCCCGGTGGACGCGAGGCTCCCCCCGCCCCCGGCGACCGACGGCGCGGGCGTGGGCCGTACGGAAGGCGTTGCGGAAGGCGTCGCGGAAGCCGACGGCGTCGGACCGCCCGAACCCCCCGCCTTCACGATCCTGAACACCGCCTCCGCCTGGTCGTTCGCGGCGACGGGATCGTGCCGGCTGGCCGTGTACAGCTCGCCCCGGACCCGGTACGTCGTCCCCGCCGCCTTCTTCGGGAACTTCCACGTGAACGCGTACGAGAAGCTCTCGCCGGGCGCGAGATCCCCCATCCGGTCACAGATGATCACCCCGGGATCGACCCAGCACGGCGGATAGTCCGGCATCTCCGTGGGCCAATGATCAAACCCCGGGTAGAACTTCACGGTCCCGCTCCGCGACACCCCGGGCCCGTGGTTGGTGACGGTGAAGACGGTCCGTACGTCGGTCCCTACGGCGACCGGCCCGGAGGGCGCCGTGCTCCACTCGACCCCGACATCGGCCTTCTCCATGACGGTGATCGTCCAGTCGTCCCTGTCGTTCGAGGGGTTCGGGTCGGCCGCGTCCCCGATGTCGGCGGACGCCGTGAACTTCAGGCCGGTCATCGGCGGCAGCCCCGCATCGGCCCTGACCTTGATCTTCGCCATGACCTGCTGGGTGTTCCCGTCGTCCGCGAGACAGGTCAGCGTCCGCGCGCCGGATGGCGTACAGGTCCCGTTGGTCTGCCCGGACGTGTTCCCCTCGTACGTCACCCCCTCGGGCAGCGTCAGCTTCAGCGCGAGCTTCGGCGTCGTGTCGAAGAGGTTCTCGGCGATGGCCCAGATCCCGAACGACTCCCCGGCCCAGACGGTCCCGATGTCGGGCCACATCCGGGCGGTGGCATCGATACGAGGCTCCCCCTCGCCCCGCCCGCCCGACGCGGACCCGGACGGAGACGGCGACACGGACGGCGCCGGACCGGACGTACCCGCCCCGGACGGCGACGGCTCCGGCGAACCGGGCCCCCCGGCCGAGGGCGACGAGGGCGAGGACGAGACCGAGGGCGAGGGCGAGGGCAACGCCGCCGAGGCCGGGGCCGACGGCGACACCGCCCGGCCCTCCTCAGCCCGCGCCACCGGCCCCGCCGCCAGCGACACCACCGCCACCCCGGCCGCCGCGGCGACCCACCCTCTCCGCCCGATCATGACCGCGCCCGCCTCCTGACCTGGACGAGAACGAACAGCCCGCCGCCCGCGACGACGAGCCCCACGGCCGCCCCCAGCACCCCGGGCCCGACCCCGGCACCGGTCGACGCGAGGTTGCCCCCACCGGACGGGTCGGACGAGGGCGAGGCGGAGGGCGGGGGCGCGGAGGCCGAGGCGGACTCGGAGACGGTCGGCGTCGGCTTCGGTGTCCCGGACGCCTTGAGGACCTTGATGGCCACGGTGTCCTTGTCGTTGCCGTGGTCCGGGTCGTCGGGGTCGTCGTAGAGGATCCCGGCCCACGCCTGCATCGTCTTCCCGGCGGTCTCCTTCGGGAACTTCCACCCGAAGGTGAAGGTACGGCTCTCCCCGGGGGCGAACGCCTTCTCCCACTCGCAGATCCAGTGCTCGTTGTCGGCCCAGCAGGGCAGTCCGGGTGACTGGTAGGGCCAGAAGCCGATGCCGAGGGTCGACATCTCCACGCCGCCGGGCCCGCGCGTGGTCCGGCCGGAGTGGTTGGTGACGACCAGCTTCGCGGAGACGTGCTCCCCCACCTTCACGGCCGTCCGCTCCGGGAACCACTCGACGCCGAAGTCGGCGCCCGTGCGCACCTGGAGGGTCGCCGAGGCCGTGTTGTCGGCCGGGTTCGCGTCGGGCTCGTCACCGGTGGAGGCCGTGGCGGTGACCTTCAGATCGGCCGGGGGCTTCACCTGGGTGAGCATCTGGAGCCGGTACGACAGCTTCCGCGCCGGCGTGTACTGCGACGTACAGGTCACGGTCCGCTTGTCCGCGGAGTTCGCGCACTCCTTGGTCTCGTCGTGGTCGCCCAGCGTGGAGTAGTACTCCATCCCCACCGGCACCTGGATGACCGCCTTCAGCGTCCGGGGCGCCCCGCTGACGATGTCCGCGTTCACCCTGAGGTAGGCCCTGCTCCCCGGCAGGATGTCCCCCGGCGGGAAGCCGATCGACAGCCGCACGTCCACGGGACCGGCGGCCCGCGCGGACGGCGACCCGCTGGGCGACGGCGACCCGGACGGCGCCCCCGGGACGGACGGCGACACGGACGGCGACACCGACGGCGACGGCGACGCCGTGTCCGCCCCGGCCCCCGTCACCCCCACGGCCCCCACCAGCACCGCGACGGCCCCCACCACGAGCCCTCTCACCACTCCCGACCCGCCACGCATACCGCGCCCCCTCATCTCCCATGCAGCCCGAAGTGCCCCGTTGGACAGCCGGCACACAGGAACGGTTGTACGCGCCCGATCCCCCGGCGTGACGGACCCCACCTCCCGCCCCGTTCAAACTCCGTTAACAATGGAATGTGATCTCTCCGGTCTCCCCGATCCCCCGGAGCGCCCACCGGCACAGGCCGGAGGCGACTCCCTACGTCGACCTCACCCGCTCCGAGTGGAGCGCGCTGCGGAACAAAACCCCCCTGTCGCTGACGGCGGAGGAGGTCGAGAAGCTGCGCGGCCTCGGCGACGTCATCGACCTGGACGAGGTGCGGGACATCTACCTCCCGCTCTCCCGCCTGCTCAACCTGTACGTCGGCGCCACGGACGGCCTGCGCGGCGCCCTCAACACGTTCCTGGGCGAACGGGGTTCCCAGTCGGGTACGCCGTTCGTGATAGGCGTCGCCGGTTCGGTCGCCGTAGGAAAGTCCACGGTGGCCCGTCTCCTCCAGGCGCTCCTGTCCCGCTGGCCGGAACACCCCCGCGTCGAACTGGTCACCACGGACGGCTTCCTCCTGCCCACCCGCGAACTGGAGGCCCGGGGCCTGATGTCCCGCAAGGGCTTCCCCGAGTCGTACGACCGCCGGGCCCTCACCCGCTTCGTCGCCGACATCAAGGCGGGCAAGGACGAGGTGACGGCCCCCGTCTACTCCCACCTCATCTACGACATCGTCCCCGGCGAGAAACTGACCGTCCGCCGCCCCGACATCCTCATCGTCGAGGGCCTCAACGTCCTCCAGCCGGCCCTCCCCGGCACGGACGGCCGGACCAGGGTCGGGCTCGCGGACTACTTCGACTTCAGCGTGTACGTCGACGCCGCCGCCGACGACATCGAGCGCTGGTACCTCAACCGGTTCCGCAAACTCCGGGCGACGGCCTTCCAGGACCCCGACTCGTACTTCCGCAAGTACACGCAGGTCTCCGAGCCCGAGGCCCTCGACTACGCCCGCACCCTCTGGCGCACCATCAACAAGCCGAACCTCCTGGAGAACATCGCCCCCACCCGCGGCCGTGCGACCCTGATCATCCGCAAAGGCCCCGACCACAAGGTCCAACGCCTGCACCTGCGCAAACTCTGAAGGCCGCCGATGCTGCACCTGCGCCTCATCACCCCGCCGGACACCACGGACGACGCGGTCCGCCTCATCGAGAAGACGGTGGGCACCACCCACCTCGTCGTCCTCCCCGGCGCCGCCCGCAACCCCTTCGGCGACGTCGTCCTGTGCGACGTCGCCCGCGAGGCCGGCGACGGGCTCCTCACGGCCCTCCAGGGCCTCGGCCTCGACCGCACGGGATCCATCGCCGTCGAGAACATCGACCTCTCCCTCTCCCTCCGCGCGGACAAGGCGGAAGCGGAGGCGCCGGGCGAGGGCGCGGACGCGGTCCTGTGGGAGCACCTCACCGACGCGACCCACGAGGAGTCGACCCTCTCCTGGACCTACGTCGCGTTCCTCACGCTGGCGACGATGATCGCGGCATGCGGAGTCGTCCTCGACAACGCGATCCTCATCGTCGGCGCCATGGCGGTGGGCCCGGAGTTCGGCCCCCTGGCGGCCCTCTCCACCTCCATCGTCCGCAAGGCCCCCCGCCTCGCCCTCCGCGCCCTGACCGCCCTCCTGGTCGGCTTCGCCGTAGCCATGCTCCTCACCGTCGCCTTCAGCTGGCTCATGAACGCGGCGAACCTCTTCCACGAGTCCGACCTGGAGGGCGACCGCCCCAACACAGCCTTCGTCTACGCCCCGGACGCCTTCAGCTTCGTAGTAGCCCTCCTGGCCGGCGCAGCAGGCACCCTCTCCCTCACCTCAGCAAAATCCGGCGCCCTGGTAGGCGTAGCCATCTCGGTCACCACAGTCCCCGCAGCAGCCAACGCAGCAGTAGCCCTCACCTACAACGACCCCAGCCAGACCTGGGGCTCCACCCTCCAACTCCTCCTGAACCTCCTGGGCATCGTCCTGGCAGGAGTAGCAACACTGCTGGTACAGAAGTGGCTGTGGAGAAGACAAGGGGTGGGCGGGGGACGGTAGTTGACCGCGGGCGCGTCGTGGCTGATCGCGCAGTTCCCCGCGCCCCTAAAAGCCCGGGCACAGACCGGCACTCAACTGCGGGCGCGGGGCCGTATCCATGTGCGGCTACCGCCGCGCGAGCGCGACCAAGCACAATCCACCCGCGCCCAACCGCCGAACGGAACCCTGTCCTTCAGGGGCGCGGGGCCGTATCCATGTGCGGCTACCGCCGCGCGAGCGCGACCAGCCACAACTCACCCGCACTCGACCACGGCGCAGCACCCCGTCTTTTCAGGGGCACGGGACTGTATCCGTATGCGGCTACCGCCGCGCGAGCGCGACCAACCACAATCCACCCGCGCCCAACCACCGAACGGAACCCTGTCCTTCAGGGGCGCGGGGAACTGCGCGACCAGCCACAGCGCGCCCGCACCCCGCCACCCCCCATCCCTACCCCTCCCGAACCCGGCACTTACCCCAGCGCCGACTTCACCGCATCCGCCAACCGGGACGCCACCGACTGGGCCTGGCCTTGGTCCGCGGCCTCGACCATGACGCGGACCAGCGGCTCCGTGCCGGAGGGACGCAGCAACACCCGCCCCGTCGCCCCCAGTTCGCGTTCCGCCTCGGTGACGGCCGCAGCGAGTTCCGCGGAGGTGGAGACCCGTGACCGGTCGACGTCGGGGACGTTGATCAGGACCTGCGGCAGACGCTGCATGACGCCCGCGAGTTCGCGGAGGGACTTGCCGCTGGAGACGACGCGAGCCGCCAGCATGAGCCCCGTGAGCGTCCCGTCACCGGTCGTCGCGTGGTCGAGGATGATGACGTGCCCGGACTGCTCACCCCCGAGCGCGTACCCGTGCTCCTTCATGGACTCCAGCACATACCGGTCCCCGACGGCGGTCTGGACGAGGGACAGCCCCTCCCGCTCCAGCGCGAGCTTGAACCCGAGGTTGGACATGACGGTGGCGACAACGGTGTCGGCCCGCAGCACCCCCCGCTCCCGCATGTCCAGCGCGAGCACGGCGAGGATCTGATCCCCGTCGACCTCCTCCCCCGTGTGGTCGACGGCGAGGCACCGGTCCGCGTCCCCGTCGTGCGCGATCCCGAAGTCGGCCCCGTGGGAGAGAACGGCCGCCTTGATCTTGGAGAGGTGGGTGGACCCGTACCCGTCGTTGATGTTGAGCCCGTCGGGCTCGGCCCCGATCGTGACGACCTCGGCACCCGCGCGGGAGAACGCCTCGGGCGACACCCGAGCGGCAGCCCCGTGCGCCTCGTCGAGGACGATCTTCAGCCCGTCGAGCCGGTTGGGCAGGACGCCGATGAGGTGGGCGACGTACCGGTCGAACCCCTCGTCGTAGGAGCGGACCCGCCCGACCCCGTCCCCGGTGGGCCGCTCCCAGGGCTCGCCGTGCCGGTGGGCCTCGTAGACGGCCTCGATCCGGTCCTCCAACTCGTCGGCGAGCTTGTGCCCTCCGCGCGCGAAGAACTTGACCCCGTTGTCGGGCATCGCGTTGTGGCTGGCGGAGAGCATGACCCCGAGGTCGGCACCGAGCACACCCGTGAGATACGCCACAGCGGGCGTGGGCAGCACGCCGACCTTCAGCACGTCGACCCCGGCACTCGCGAGCCCCGCGACGACAGCCGCCTCAAGGAACTCCCCGGACGCCCGCGGGTCCCGCCCGACGACGGCGGTGGGCCGATGCCCCTCGAACGTACCCGCCTCGGCGAGCACATGAGCAGCCGCGACCGACAGACCGAGCGCCATCTCGGCCGTCAGATCCGCGTTGGCCACCCCACGCACGCCGTCGGTGCCGAAGAGTCGTCCCACTTGTCCTCCTGAGGAAGCGTCACTTACGGAGATCATCCGATCACATGAGCCTATGAGCGTCTTGTGCCGTTATACGCCCAAGGCAGCAATAAACGAATGCCCCGACAGCACGGGCGTGCCGCCGGGGCATTCGGACAAGCGCGATGGGTAGGCAGCGAAGCTGCCACCCTCCAGGGGCGCGGGGAACTGCGCGACCAGCCACAACCGGACCGGCAGACGAAATTCGGCGCCCCCAAGCGGAGCGTTTAGCGCTTGCTGTACTGCGGAGCCTTGCGGGCCTTCTTCAGACCGGCCTTCTTGCGCTCGACGGCACGGTCGTCACGGCGGAGGAAGCCCGCCTTCTTCAGCGCACCGCGGTTGTTGTCGACGTCGGCCTCGTTCAGCGCACGGGCGACACCGAGACGCAGCGCACCGGCCTGACCGGAGACACCGCCACCGGCGATACGGGCGATGACGTCGTAACGGCCTTCGAGCTCAAGGACCTTGAAGGGCTCGTTGACTTCCTGCTGGTGCACCTTGTTGGGGAAGTAGTCCTCAAGGGTGCGGCCGTTGATCTTCCACTTGCCGGTGCCCGGGACGATCCGGACACGGGCGATGGCGTTCTTGCGGCGGCCCAGGCCGGCGGCCGGCTGGGGGTCACCGAACCGGCCCGCGAGGGACTCGGAGGTGTAGTCGCCCTCCAGGACGGCCTCGGACTCGGTGGTGTAGCTCTCGATGTCGACGTTCTCGATGTCGACGTCGTTGTCGAGCGGCTGCTCGGCGGTGGTCTCAGCCACGGTGTTTCCTCAGATTCTCTTGGCTAGATGAAAGGTCTGCGTGGCCGGGATTACTGCGCGACCTGGGTGATCTCGAACGGCTGCGGCTGCTGCGCGCCGTGCGGGTGCTGGTCACCCTTGTAGACCTTCAGCTTCGAGAGCATCTGACGGCCCAGCGTGTTCTTCGGGAGCATGCCCTTGACGGCCTTCTCGATGGCCTTCTCCGGGTTCTTGTCCAGCAGCTCGTCGTAGCGGACGGAACGCAGACCGCCCGGGTAGCCGCTGTGGCGGTACGCCATCTTCTGGGTCCGCTTGTTGCCGGAGAGGTGCACCTTGTCGGCGTTGATGATGATGACGAAGTCACCGGTGTCGACGTGAGGCGCGTAGATCGCCTTGTGCTTGCCGCGCAGGATGGAGGCGGCGGTGCTGGCGAGACGGCCCAGGACAACGTCCTGAGCGTCGATGACGTGCCACTGGCGAGTCACATCGCCGGGCTTGGGGCTGTACGTACGCACTTAGCAGCCTTCTTCTTCAGGGATGGGTGCTGACACATGGCATCACTGAAGCGATCGTGCAGCTGGGGACGACAAATATGCCGGGACACCGCCCGTATGCCGCCCACTGGTAACTGCTCCAGGGAACCTAGGTAAGGGCCTCTCGCAGGGACACGAGGAAGCCGATACACAACGACTAGGCAGAATACCCGCCGTCCCACGGACGGGTCAAAACGAGCCCTCCCTCACACCCAAACACGACATCTGCGGGCGAGCGGGTTTCAAAGCGTCCCGACGCCGCCCCACCGGTGTGTCGCCCCGTCTAGGATGCGGCGCATGAGCTATGGGCAGGGGGGACCTCAGTCCCAGTGGGATCCGTGGAAACCGAACTCCCAGCAGCCGTGGACCCCCGAAAGCACGGGCGGCCCGGCGGGCCCCGACTGGGCCGCCCTCGCGGAGTCGTCGGAGAAGCGCAACAAGCGCAAGCGGATCCTCCTGATCGGCGGCGGCGCCGCGGCGACCGTCGCGATCGGTACGGCCGTGGCGATGGCCGTGGTCTCGGCGAACGGCAGCGGTACGGCGAACAAGCCGACGTCGTCCCTGCCCGCGGCCGGCGACCTGCCGAGCGCCTCCTCGGCCCCCTCCTTCGCGCCGACGACGGCCCCGCCGCCGCTGAACCCGAAGGAGTTCATCTCGGACAAGGCGAAGGACACGGCGCCCAACGGCCCGCACCTCCTCTTCCCCGGCACCCAGGTCACGCTCGCCGGCGGCACATACCGCAAGGGCCCGTCCGCCGACAGCCCCGCCTGCGACAGCGGCTCCCAGGGCTCGCTCCCGAAGGTCCTGAAGGACAACGGCTGCACCCGCCTGATGCGCGTCACGTACGTGAAGGACGGCATAGCGACGACGGTCGGCGTGGCCGTCTTCGACACCGAGGCGCAGGCGCTGAAGGCGAAGAAGGACGCGGACGACAAGAGCTTCGTGAAACCGCTGACCGGCAACGGCATCGGCGCCTTCTGCAACGGCGCGATCTGCCGCTCGACGACCAACTCCTACGGCCGCTACGCCTACTTCACGGTCTCGGGCTTCACGAACGGCAAGAACGTCACGAAGACCGACACGGCCGTCTTCTCGGCGGGCGACACCCTCGCGGAGTTCGCGTTCCAGCAGATCAACCGGCGCGGCGAGACCCAGGCGGCGGAGGCGGCCACCGCCCCGTAAGCGCGCCCCGGCCCCTCAGGAAGCCCCTCGCCGGCCGACGTGCACGGCCCCCCGCACCCGGCGGGCCTGCACCTGCCGCTCGGCGAGCAACTCGTCCGCCGGGTAGGCGACTTCCTCCAGCGTCAGCCCGTTCGGCCGCACCACGTGGACGGCACTGTCGCGCACCCCGGCGTCCAGCACCCGCCGGGGCCACCCCGCGTCCCGGTGCCCGTCCCCCACGAACAGCAACGCCCCCACCATCGACCGCACCTGGTTGTGGCAGAACGCGTCGGCCCGCACCTCGACCTCGACCACCCCGTCGTCCCGCCGCCGCACCCCGAAGTCGAAGATCTCCCGCACCGTGGACGCCCCCTCCCGCTTCTTCGCGTAGGCGGCGAAGTCGTGCTCCCCCACCAGCGACTTGGCGGCGGCGTCCATCACGGCGACGTCCAACGGCCAGTCGTGCCACAGCACATGACTGCGCAGCAGCGGATCGACCCCACCGGCCTGATCCCCCACCCGGTACACGTACCGCCGCCACAGAGCGGCGAACCGCGCGTTGAACCCGGGAGCCGCCTCGGCGAGCGCCCACACCCGCACGTCCTTCGGCAACCGCCCCGCCAGCCGCTTGAGCAGCTTCTCCCGGTGCTCCCCCCACAGCTCCTCCGGCAGATCGACGTGCGCGACCTGCCCCCGGGCGTGCACCCCGGCATCGGTACGCCCGGCGACGGTCAGGTCGTAGGTGACGTCCCCGGACCGCGTCACGGTCCGCAGCGCGTCCTCGACCTCCCCCTGCACGGTCCGCTTCCCCCCGGCCTGCTTGGCCCACCCGTGAAAATCGGTGCCGTCGTAGGAAAGGTCGAGCCGAACCCGGACGAATCCAGGCCGCACGTCATCGCTCACGGAAAGTTCCTCCCAGGAAAAGAGAACGGGCCCGCTCCCGTGAAGAAGCGGACCCGCGCAACGCCTGCCGAACGCTTACGCGTCCTTCGACTCCTCGGCGACCTCGGTCTCCTCGACCTTGGTCTCCTCGGCAGCCTTGGCCTCGTCGGCTTCCTTGACCGCACGCTTGGTGGCGGCCTCGGCCTCGCCCGTGGCCTGCTGCGCGACCGTCAGCGCCTCGACCAGCTCGATGACAGCCATGGGCGCGTTGTCGCCACGACGGTTACCGATCTTGGTGATGCGGGTGTAACCACCGGGACGGTTCTCGTACCGCGGGCCGATCTCGGTGAAGAGCGTGTGGACGATGCTCTTGTCCGTGATGACCTGAAGCACCTGGCGACGGTTGTGAAGGTCACCCTTCTTCGCCTTGGTCACCAGCCGCTCGGCGTACGGCCGCAGCCGCCGCGCCTTCGCCTCGGTCGTCGTGATCCGGCCGTGCTCGAAGAGGCTCTTCGCAAGGTTCGCGAGCAGCAGCTTCTCGTGAGCAGCGCTACCACCGAGACGGGCACCCTTGGTGGGCTTGGGCATTTCATTCTCCTGAGGTGTCTGCCCCGGCCGTACGAGGTACCGGGGTCAGTATCTGAGCAGACGGTCGCCTGTCAGAGATCCGAGCGAAGCTCGGAGTCAGGGGCGCGGGGAACTGCGCGATCAAGCACAGCGCACCCGCACCCAAGCACGAACCGGATGGCCCGAGCTCTTAGTACTGCTCGGTCTCCACGAAGCCCGCGTCCGCGTCGTCGTCGGCGCCAAAAGCGTCAGCCGCGGCGGTCGGGTCGAACCCGGGAGGCGAGTCCTTCAGCGCAAGCCCCATACCCGCGAGCTTGGCCTTGACCTCGTCGATGGACTTCGCACCGAAGTTGCGAATGTCCAGCAGATCCGCCTCGGAGCGCGCGACCAGCTCACCCACGGAGTGGATGCCCTCACGCTTGAGGCAGTTGTACGACCGAACCGTGAGCTCCAGCTCCTCGATCGGCAGCGCCAGATCCGCGGCGAGGGCGGCATCCGTGGGGGACGGCCCCATGTCGATGCCCTCGGCGTCGATGTTGAGCTCACGGGCGAGCCCGAACAGCTCGACCAGCGTCTTACCGGCGGAGGCCATCGCGTCACGCGGACGCATCGCCTGCTTCGTCTCGACGTCGACGATCAGCTTGTCGAAGTCGGTGCGCTGCTCGACACGGGTCGCCTCGACCTTGTACGTGACCTTGAGAACCGGCGAGTAGATCGAGTCGACCGGGATACGCCCGATCTCCTGACCGACCTGCTTGTTCTGCACGGCGGAGACGTACCCGCGGCCACGCTCGACCGTGAGTTCCATCTCCAGCTTGCCCTTGCCGTTGAGCGTGGCGAGGACGAGGTCGGGGTTGTGCACCTCGACACCGGCCGGCGGCGCGATGTCGGCGGCGGTGACCAGACCCGGGCCCTGCTTGCGCAGGTACATCACGACGGGCTCGTCGTGCTCGGAGGAGACGACGAGCTGCTTGATGTTGAGGATCAGGTCGGTGACGTCCTCCTTGACACCCGGCACGGTGGTGAACTCGTGCAGGACGCCGTCGATCCGGATGGACGTGACGGCCGCGCCCGGGATCGAGGAGAGGAGCGTACGGCGCAGGGAGTTGCCGAGGGTGTAGCCGAAGCCCGGCTCCAGCGGCTCGATGACGAACCGGGAGCGGAACTCGTCGACGACCTCTTCGGTCAACGAGGGACGCTGAGCGATCAGCATGTGGTGAATCCTTCAGTTGTGGGCGCCCGCTATTTGACGCCCGACTGTTACTACAAGGGTACGGGCGATACGACCCTTTTACGGAGCCGTACCGCCCGAAATCCTCAGACCAAGCGGCCTGCGTCAGATCAGAAGATCAGACGCGGCGACGCTTGGGCGGACGGCAGCCGTTGTGCGGGGTGGGCGTGACGTCCTGGATGGAGCCGACCTCGAGGCCCGTGGCCTGGAGGGAACGGATCGCGGTCTCACGACCGGCGCCCGGGCCCTTGACGAACACGTCGACCTTGCGCATGCCGTGCTCCTGCGCACGACGCGCGGCGGACTCGGCGGCCATCTGCGCGGCGAACGGCGTGGACTTGCGGGAGCCCTTGAAGCCGACGTGGCCGGCGGAGGCCCAGGAGATCACGTTGCCGCTCGGGTCCGTGATGGACACGATCGTGTTGTTGAACGTGCTCTTGATGTGCGCCTGGCCGTGCGCGACATTCTTCTTTTCCTTGCGGCGCACCTTCTTGGCAGCGCCCTGACGACCCTTGGGGGGCATCTACAAACTCCTACGGGGAGGTGGTCGGTCCTACAGCGAAGACCGCTGATGAAGCGTTGTCCGCTGAGGACTACTTCTTGCCCGGCTTCTTCTTGCCGGCGATGGCGCGACGCGGGCCCTTGCGGGTACGGGCGTTCGTGCTGGTGCGCTGACCGCGGACGGGCAGGCCACGGCGGTGGCGCAGACCCTGGTAGCAGCCGATCTCGACCTTGCGGCGGATGTCGGCCTGGATCTCGCGACGGAGGTCACCCTCGGTCTTGATGTTGGCGTCCACGTACTCGCGGATCGCGACGAGCTGCTCCTCGCTCAGGTCGCGGACGCGGGTGTCGGGGTTGATGCCGGTCGCAGCCAGCGTCTCTTGCGAGAGGGTCCGGCCGATGCCGAACACGTAGGTGAGGGCGACTTCCACGCGCTTGTCGCGCGGGATGTCAACACCGGAAACGCGTGCCATTAAATGGCTCCTGGTGATCGTCGGAGGTCTTCCACAGGACCGCTTCCCAGCCCGCCGTACGAGGTACGGACCGGGTCCCCGGCCTCCGAGCCGGGGGTGTCAGACGGCCTCGGCCGCCTGGGTCCTGCGTATGAACAAATTCAGCTCGCGTCGCGCGAAGATTCTGCGGATGCAGAGGGTGTGGATCGGGTTGCGATCAGCCCTGGCGCTGCTTGTGGCGCGGGTTCTCGCAAATGATCATGACCCGGCCGTGACGGCGGATCACCCTGCACTTGTCGCAGATCTTCTTGACGCTCGGCTTGACCTTCATGGGATTGAGGTTCTCCGGGTCAGTGCCACCACCCCGCCGGAGCGGGATGCGGGCAAGATCTACTTGTACCGGTAGACGATCCGGCCACGCGTCAGGTCGTACGGAGAGAGCTCCACCACGACCCGGTCGTCAGGGAGGATACGGATGTAGTGCATCCGCATCTTGCCGCTGATGTGTGCCAGGACCTGGTGGCCGTTCTGGAGCTCGACCTTGAACATGGCGTTCGGCAGAGACTCGACGACAGTGCCCTCGATCTCGATGGCACCTTGCTTCTTGGCCACGCTTCGCCCTTCGAATCGACTACCTTGATCGACTCCCGCTATCGCATCCAGACACACGAATGCACGAAAGCCGACGCGTCAGTCTACGTCACCCCACCCAGAAAGACGAATCGAGCAAGGATGCCCCACCAGGGAGATCCTTAAGCCCCCCACTCCCCCAAAAGGCCGACGGCACAAGTCCGACAGGCAACCGTCCGCCCCCGAAGGGCATCTAGTCGGCTGCGTCACCCCTGATGCCTTTTGATGTGCATACGGCACCTACGTACTTCCTGGGAGGTGGGTTCATGGGGCGTCCGGAGAAGCCCGTGGATCCCGGGGCCGGTCCCGTCCAGCGGCTCGCGTACGACCTGCGGGCGCTGCGCCGGGCGGCCGGGAACCCGTCGTACCGGGCCATGGCCGAGACGGCGGGCTGCTCGGCGACCACGCTGTCCCAGGCCGCGGCGGGCGAGCGGCTGCCGTCCTTCGCCGTCGTCCAAGGGTACGTACGGGCCTGCGGCGGCGATCCGGAGCAGTGGGCGGACCGCTGGAAGGACGTGGAGACGGCGGTGGCGGACGGCGAGGACGCGCCCGCGCCGTACCGGGGGCTCGACCGGTTCGAGCCGGCCGACCAGGACCTGTTCTTCGGCCGGGACCGGCTGGTGGAGGAGCTGGCTGAGCTGGTGCGCGGGCACCGGTTCGCCGCCGTGTTCGGCGCCTCCGGCAGCGGGAAGTCCTCGCTGCTGCGGGCCGGGCTGATCCCTCGTCTGCGCCAGGAGCTCGCGCGCCAGAGCCGGCCGGCCGCGCTGCGGATCCTGACCCCCGGGGACCGGCCGGCCGCCACCTACGGCCATCTGCTGGCCCCGGCCGCGGACGAACCGGAGAGCTGGGTGGTGGTGGACCAGTTCGAGGAGGTCTTCACCCTGTGCCGGGACCGGGCCGAACGCGCCCGGTTCATCGACCTGCTGCTCAGCGCCCGCGACCCCGGCGGCCGGCTGCGGGTGGTCATCTCCGTACGGGCCGACTTCTACCCGCGCTGCGGCGAGCACCGTGCCCTCGCGGACGCGCTGCGCTCCGCCGGGCTGCTGGTCGGGCCCATGACGCGGGACGAGCTGCGGGAGGCGGTCGTCGGACCCGCGCAGCAGGCCGGGCTCCTGGTGGAGCGGGAGCTGACGGCGCGCATCGTGGCGGACGTCCTCGACGAGCCCGGCGGGCTGCCGATGCTCTCGCACGCCCTGCTGGAGACCTGGCGGCGGCGCAGGGGACGGCTGCTGACCCTGGCCGCGTACGAGAGCGCGGGCGGCGTGCACGGCGCCATCGCGGCGAGCGCCGAGGAGGCGTACGGGCAGCTGACCGCGCCCCAGGCGGACGCGGCCCGGCAGTTGCTGCTGCGCATGGTCGAGCCCGGCCGGGGCACTCCCGACACCCGGCGCCCGCTGAGCCGGGCCGAGCGGGAGGAGTGGGCCTGCCCCCACGTGCCGGTGGTGGTGGAGCGGCTGGCCCGGGCCCGGCTGCTGACCGCCGACGAGGACACCGTCCAGCTCGCCCACGAGGCGCTGATCACGTCGTGGCCGCGGCTGCACGGCTGGATCGAGGAGGCCCGTGAGCGGCTCCTGCACCACCGCGGGCTCACCGAGGCCGCCCGCGTCTGGCTGGAGCACGACCGCGACCCCGGCAGCCTGTACCGGGGCACCCGGCTGGCCCGCGTGGAGGAGCTGTTCCCCGACCACGAACGCGACAGCGCGCTGGCCGGGCCGGAGCGCCGGTTCCTGACCGCGGCGCTGGCCGCCCGGGAGGCCGAGTGCCGGGCCGCGGTCCGGGCGACGCGCCGGGCGAGAGCCGGGACGGGCGTCCTGGCGGCCGTCCTCGTGGTGGCGCTGGTGGCCGGGCTGGCCGTCTGGGAGCAGCGGCGGGACATCGAGCGGCGCCGCACCGAGGACACCGCCCGCCGGATCGCCGCCGTCGCCGACTCCCTGCGCACGACCGACCCGCGCACCGCCCAGTTGCTGGGCGTCGCGGCCTGGCGCGTGTCCGAGCTGCCGGAGACCAGGCGGGCGCTGCTGGGCTCGCTCGGCCAGCAGGAGGGGGACGCCTTCAGCGACCCGGCGCCCGGCGACACGCCCTTCCGCCGGCTGACGGACTCCGGCCGTACGCTGCTCAGCGCCGCGGGCCGCACCTGGCGGACCTGGGACGTGGTCCGGCACCAGGCGACCGCCTCGGGGCCGCTGCCATCGGGCGCCACCGTGACCGCGGTGAGCCCGGACGGACGGCTGCTGGCGCTCTCCGGCGACGACGGGGCACGGCTGTGGGACACGGCCACCGGACGGTGGTTCGGCGACCGGCTGCCGAGCGGGTCCGGCGTGGACTTCACCGGCCGCGCCTACCTCGTGAGCGACACCGACGGCTCCCGGGTGCAGGTGCGCTCGGCCGTGGACGGCGGCCTGCTGTTCCAGACCGAGGCGCTGGGCCCGGAGACGGTCGCGCCGAGCGCGGACGGACGCCTGATCGCGGTCTGCCCCGCCGAGGGCGGCCCGGTACAGGTGCGCGACCTCGCCGGACGGCGCACGCCGCACGGCGACTGGGAGCACGTGCGCGACGCCTGCGACCGGGAGCCGTCGCAGCTGGTGTTCGGCGGCGGGGGACGGCTCGCGGCGATGACCGCGAACGGCGTGCACGTCTGGGACACCCGGTCGGGGAAGCGGCTGGCCGAGCTCTCCGACCCCGGAGTGCGGGACGTCGCCTTCACCGAGGACGGGAACTTCCTGGCGACCGCCGACGGAGAGGAGCTCCGGGTGTGGCGGCCCGGCACCGACGCCCCGGTGTTCCGGCACTCCCTGCACAACCAGCGCCCGTACGGCGGTCTGGCCTGGGACCCCGGGCGCCCGGTACTGCGCTATCTGGAGGCCGGCACGGTCCACTCCCTGGACGTCGCGACGGCCGTGACCCCGGCCTGGCGGAACCAGCCCCTGGACAAGGTGCTGCTCAGCCCGGACGGCCGCACCCTCGCCACCGCGCGGCGCACGGGCGCCGCCTACCGCTTCGAGCTGCGCGGCACCCGCGACGGACGGCTGCTCGCCACCCTGCCGCCCGCGCCGCTCCCCGCCGCGCGCGGCTCCTCCCGGCCGGTGCCCCCGCAGGACACCGCCCCGCTCCTGGCGTTCGATCCCGACGGCACGACGCTCGCGTACGGCGTCTCGCCGTCCGGGGTCGAGACGTCTCCGCCGCGGCTCACGCTCTGGGACGTCGCCCGGGGCCGGGTGCGCACCACGCTGGACCTGTCGACGGACACTCCGGCCGGCACGGTGTTCGCGCTGGCCCTCGGCCCCCACGCCGGCACGCTCCACCTCACCCGCGCGAGCGTCGTCGGGGAGCCGAGCGACGAGACCTGGGACGTCCCGCGCCACCGCCGGACGGCGGCCGTACCGGCCCTGGCCGGCAGCCACCTCGCCATCAGCCCCGACGGCCGTCTCCTGGCCGGCGACAACTCCACGACCACCCTGCCCGGCGGCAGGCCCGCCCCGCGCGACCTGGTCCGGGGGGACGAGATCGGGGCCCTCGCCTTCGCCCCCGACGGATCACTCTTCGCGGCCGGGGACCAGACGGGCCGGGTCGCGCTGTGGGACGGCGGGCTCCACCAGCGGGTGGGGACACTGCCCAGCGTCTTTCCCGCGCTCCCGGACGACACGCCCCACGCCCTCGTCGACGACGCCTCCGAGGCCGTCAGCGCCCTCGCCGTCAGTCCCGACGGCCGCACGCTGGCGGTCGGCGGCGAGGCCGGCAGCCTCCAGCTGTGGGACCTCGCCACCCACCAGCAGCTCGGCGCCCTCCTGGCGACACCGGGCGACTCCGTCGACACGGTCGCCTTCGACGCGGACAGCACCACGCTGTACGCGGGCAGCGCGCACGTACCCCTCCAGACCTACACCGTCGACGAGTCGAGGGCGGCCGACGCGGTCTGCGCCCGGACCCGGCAGCGCGAGCTGACGCGGGCGCAGTGGCGGACCTATCTGCCCGGCGTCCCGTACCGCAGGATCTGCGCCGGGTGACCGAGAGGCACCCCGCCGGACGGCGAGGTGCCTCAGGGGACCGGTCACGACCGGTCAGGGTCAGCGGTAGACGTGGTACGACGCGTAGTTGTCCACTTCGAGGTTGGTCGTCCAGCTGCCCCACACCTTGTTGGGGTCCCAGCGGTACAGGTAGGCGTTGCTGTCCGGCCGGAACGGGCTCGACAGGCACGACTTTCCGGTGGAGTGGTAGATGCCCTTGAAGGCGCCCTTCGTCCAGCGGCGCTCCACGACCTGGATCGGCTGGGCCTTCTGCCCCTTCTTCAGGTGCACCTTGAAGGTGTACGACGTGGTGGTGGAGCCGTGCCGCCCGTACTGGGGGGTGAGGCTGGCGAGGTCCCCGACGAACGGGATCGGGACCTTGATGTCGAGGCCGGACGAGAACTCCCAGCCGGACGTGTGCGACTTCCCCCAGTCCTGCTCGCATTCGTCGATGTTCGTGGGGCACTTGAACGTCTCGCCCCGCCAGACCCAGTCGTCCCAGGTGTTCTTCGCCCGCTGAGTGACCACCGACGTGGTCTTCTGGGGGGTCGACCAGTTGCCCGCGATGTCGGCCTGGGAGCCGTCCCAGTTCCCCAGGCACACCACGTCGGCCGCCGAGGCGGAGCCGGGGGCCGCGATCACCACCAGCGGGGCCAGCGCCACCGTCAGCAGGCCCACCCACTTGCCCCGCATCTTCGGGCCTTCTTTGCCGATCTTCACTCTGTTCTCCTCTGCCGATGCGCCGGAAGCGTGTGACCGGCGCCTGGCAACAACGTCGGCCGCGGCAGAGTTGTTCGCAGGTACGTCCCCTACGCCGATCAATTGCTTGACCTGCGCATAGAGGGCCGTTTACCTGCCCGTTGCCTCCCCGGCGAGGAACGTCAGGACAGAGGATCGGGCGCTGCGGTCACCCCGTACTCCGCCAGCTTGGCCTTGCCACCGTCCGGAGCCGTCAGGACCAGCGGCCCCGCCTCCGTGAGGGCGACGCTGTGCTCCCAGTGGGACGACCAGGTGCCGTCGGTCGTGATGACCGTCCAGTCGTCGGCGAGGACCTTCGTCTTCGGGGTGCCGAGGGACACCATCGGCTCGATCGCGAGGCAGAACCCGGGCACCAGCTTGGGGCCCTTGCCCCGCTTGCGGTCCACGTAGTTCAGGAGGTGCGGATCCATGTGCATCTCCGTACCGATGCCGTGCCCGCCGTAGTCCTCGATGATCCCGTACCGCCCGCCACCGGACCTGGGCTGCCGGCGGATGTACGTCTCGATGGCCCGGGAGACGTCGACGAGCCGGTTGCCGAGTCTCATCGCGGCGATCCCGGCCCACATGGACTCCTCGGTCACCCGGGACAGCTCGACCAGTTCGGGCGCGTGCCCGGATCCCACGAACGCCGTGTAAGCGGCGTCTCCGTGCCACCCGTCCACGATCGCCCCGCAGTCGATGGAGATGATGTCCCCGGACTTGAGGACGACCTCGTCGGAGGGGATGCCGTGCACGACGACCTCGTTCACGGACGTACAGATGGTCGCCGGGAACCCGCCGTAACCGAGGAAGTTGGACTTGGCCCCGTGCTCGGCGAGGACCTTGCGGGCGACCTCGTCGAGGTCACGGGTGGATGCCCCCGGCACGGCCGCTTCGCGCGTGGCCGCATGGATCGCAGCGACGACCAGCCCCGCCGCGCGCATCTTGGCGATCTGCTCGGGACTCTTGATCTGCACCATGCCGGTTCGCGCCTCCTGGCCACTGTGATTTCGGCCCCTCAGAATACGCCCCCGCACAGCGGAGGTCCCGGCGGGGACAGGCGATCAACTCTGCCGCACCACCGGGACCTCACCAGCTCAACAGCGGGTTCACCCGCCGCTCAGGACCTACTCGTCGAAGGTCCCGGAGTACACGCAGGCACCTCCGCCGTGCCAGCACAGCTTCATCTCGTGCGGCTTGTTGAGGTAGATGTCGTACTCCTTGGTGTCACACCCGGCGTCCCCACCGTCGTCGATGGTGGCGACGGTGATGATGTCACCGCGCGTGTTGATGGTCTGGACGTACCCGGTGACCCCGTACCCGTCGGCCTTGGTGTCGCAGACGCGGAACTTGTCGCCGTCGTCGATGAAGGTCATCGTGCCGCGACCGCTCGGCAGACTGAGGTTGATGTTGCCGGCGAAGGCGGGCGCGGAGGCGAAGCCGACGAGTACGGCGGCGGACGCGGCGACGATGCTGCCGCGCTTGAGCAGAGTCTTCATGTGTTCTCCCCGTTGAGGGCCGGAAAACGGCCCAACTCGACGGGGGCATACGGAAGTTGGGACCACCGTTTCCCCCGTTGGTCGGCATGACCCTACAGACGGAGATCTTGCGTGTCCATGATTAATTGAAAGATCGGCAAAGCCCACCCAAAGAAGCCCCCGGCGTCCCTGAGGGACACCGGGGGCTTCCGGGGTACAGGTGCCTACTCGCCCTGGAGCGCCTCCATGGCACGCGCGGTGACCTCGTCGACCTTGCCCAGCGCGGAGATGGTGACGACCAGCCCCTGGGACTTGTAGTAGTCGATGATCGGCTCGGTCTGCGTGTGGTAGACCTCGAGACGCGTACGGACGGTCTCCTCGGAGTCGTCGTCGCGCTGGTACAGCTCGCCCCCGCAGACGTCGCAGACGCCGTCACGCTTCGGCGGGCTGTACGTCACGTGGAAGACGTGGCTGGAGTCCTCGCGGCAGATGCGCCGCCCGGCGATCCGCTTGACGACCTCGTCCTCGGGGACCTCCAGGTCCAGCACCGCGTCCAGCTTCATGGACTCGGTGCGGAGCATCTCGTCGAGCGCCTCGGCCTGCGAGACGTTGCGCGGGAAGCCGTCGAGGAGGAATCCGCCCTCGGCGTCCGGCTGCTCCATGCGGTCCTTGGCCATCCCGATGGTGACCTCGTCCGGCACCAGGTTGCCCGCGTCCATGTAGGACTTGGCGAGTTTCCCCAGCTCGGTCTGCCGGCTGATGTTGGCGCGGAAGAGGTCGCCCGTGGAGATGTGCGGGATCGACAGGTTCTTGGCCAGGAACGCGGCCTGCGTTCCCTTCCCGGCACCCGGCGGCCCGACGAGGACGATTCGCATCAGCGGAGGAACCCTTCGTAATTGCGCTGCTGGAGCTGGCTCTCGATCTGCTTCACGGTCTCCAGACCGACACCCACGATGATGAGGATGCTGGTACCGCCGAACGGGAAGTTCTGGTCTGCCCCGAAACCAGCCAACGCCATCGTCGGGACGAGAGCAATCAGACCCAAGTACAGCGAGCCCGGCCACGTGATCCGGTTGAGTACGTAGGAAAGGTACTCAGCGGTCGGACGGCCAGCCCGGATGCCCGGGATGAATCCACCATACTTCTTCATGTTGTCGGCAACTTCCTCGGGGTTGAAGGAAATCGCGACGTAGAAGAAGGCGAAGAACACGATCAGCAGGAAGTACAGCGCGATGTGCACCCCGGCCCGGGTGTTGGCCAGGTTCTGCGTGACCCAGGTCGCCCAGCCCGCCTGCGAGTTGGAGAACTGGACGATGAGTGCCGGGATGTAGAGCAGCGACGAGGCGAAGATGACGGGGATGACGCCCGCCTGGTTCACCTTGAGCGGGATGTAGGTCGAGGTACCGCCGTAGGACCGGCGCCCGATCATGCGCTTCGCGTACTGGACGGGGATCCGGCGCTGGGCCTGCTCGACCAGGACGACGAGGCCGACCATCACGAGGCCGACCGCGATGACGGTGCCGAACTCGATCCAGCCGCCGGCCAGGGTGCCCTGCTTCTTGATGGCCCACAGCGCGGAGGGGAAGGTCGCGGCGATCGAGATGAACATCAGGATCGACATGCCGTTGCCGATGCCGCGGTCGGTGATGAGCTCACCGAGCCACATGACGAGGGCGGTGCCGGCGGTCATGCAGATGACCATCACGATGGTCGTGAAGATGTCGCGGTCCGGGACGATGCTGCTCGCGACGGAGCAGCCGGAGAACAGCGAGCCGCTGCGGGCGGTGGCGACGAGGCCGGTGCCCTGGAGGATGGCGAGTGCCACGGTCAGGTACCGGGTGTACTGCGTGATCTTCGCGGTACCCGCCTGGCCCTCCTTCTTGAGGGCTTCCAGGCGCGGGATCACGACGGTCAGCAGCTGGAGGATGATGCTCGCCGTGATGTACGGCATGATCCCCAGCGCGAAGATCGTGATCTGGAGCAGCGCGCCGCCGCTGAACATGTTGATCAGCCCGAAGAGGCTCTGATTGCCGGACGCCTCGTCCACGCACTGCTGTACGGACTTGTAGTCGACGCCGGGGATCGGGACGTGGGTACCGACCCGGTAGACCACGACGATACCGAGCGTGAAGAGCAGCTTCTTGCGCAGGTCGGGCGTCTTGAACGCCCGGGCGAACGCGGTGAGCACGGTGCCTCCTGCGACCCCCGCGCAGCTGCGCCAAGGGTGACGGTCTGAGGTTCGACGGTTGGTTGATGACGATGCTGAAAAGAGACAGCGCAGGCCACCTTACCGGCGACACTGCCCCGTCTGGAACGACCGACCGGGGATACCCCTTTTGTGGGGTATCCCCGGTCGGGATCGCTCATGTCATCGAGACGCCTGAGGTGATCAGACGAGCTCGGTGACCGTGCCGCCGGCGGCGGTGATCTTCTCCTTGGCGGAGCCGGAGACGGCGTCGACCGTCACCTGCAACGCCACGGAGATCTCACCCTGGCCGAGGACCTTGACGAGGCTGTTCTTGCGAACCGCGCCCTTGGCCACCAGACCCTCGACGGTGACCTCGCCACCCTCGGGGTAGAGGGCGGCCAGCTTGTCGAGGTTCACGACCTGGAACTCGGTCTTGAACGGGTTCTTGAAGCCCTTCAGCTTCGGAAGACGCATGTGGAGGGGCATCTGGCCACCCTCGAAGCGCTCCGGAACCTGGTAGCGGGCCTTCGTGCCCTTGGTACCACGACCGGCCGTCTTACCCTTCGACGCCTCACCACGACCGACACGGGTCTTGGCGGTCTTGGCGCCGGGGGCCGGACGGAGGTTGTGGATCTTGAGCGGGCTGTTCTCCGCCATGATCAGTCGACCTCCTCGACCGTCACGAGGTGGCGGACGGTGTGCACCATGCCGCGGAACTCGGGGCGGTCCTCCTTGACGACGACGTCGTTCAGGCGCTTGAGCCCGAGCGAACGCAGCGTGTCACGGTGGTTCTGCTTGCTGCCGATGTAGGACTTCGTCTGCGTGATCTTGAGGCGGGCCATTACGCAGCACCAGCCCCGGCACGCGCCCGCAGCAGAGCCGCGGGGGCGACGTCCTCCAGGGGGAGGCCGCGGCGGGCCGCGATCTCCTCCGGGCGCTGGAGACCCTTGAGGGCCTCCACCGTCGCGTGGACGATGTTGATCGCGTTGGACGAGCCGAGCGACTTCGACAGGATGTCGTGCACGCCCGCGCACTCCAGCACGGCACGCACCGGGCCACCGGCGATGACGCCGGTACCGGGGGAGGCAGGCTTGAGCAGGACGACGCCCGCGGCCTTCTCGCCCGTGATCGGGTGCGGGATGGTGCCCTGGATACGGGGGACCTTGAAGAAGTGCTTCTTGGCCTCCTCAACACCCTTGGCGATGGCGGCCGGCACCTCCTTGGCCTTGCCGTAGCCGACACCTACGGTGCCGTCACCGTCGCCCACCACGACGAGCGCGGTGAAGCTGAAGCGACGGCCACCCTTGACAACCTTGGCGACACGGTTGATCGCGACGACACGCTCGACGTACGCGGTCTTCTCGGCGGCGGCTGCGCCACCGTCACGACCCTTACGGTCCCGCCGCTCGCCGCCACCGGCACCGCTTCCACGGCGCTGGGGTCCAGCCATTGGATTACCTCTCTCTTTCCGCTAGCTACGAGCGGCTCAGAACTTGAGCCCGGCTTCGCGGGCGGCGTCCGCC
Source organism: Streptomyces niveiscabiei (assembly GCF_033794345.1). Lineage (NCBI taxonomy): Bacteria > Bacillati > Actinomycetota > Actinomycetes > Kitasatosporales > Streptomycetaceae > Streptomyces > Streptomyces niveiscabiei. Next base: position 182,452 of record NZ_JARAYJ010000013.1, on the reverse strand, counting down.
AGGGCGGCGATGCGCCCGGCGTACTGGTTGCCGCCACGGTCGAACACCACGGCCTCGACACCGGCGGCCTTGGCACGCTCGGCGACCAGGGCGCCGACCTGCTTGGCCTGAGCCGACTTGTCGCCCTCGCCACCGCGGATCGAGGTGTCCAGGGTGGACGCCGACGCAAGGGTGTGACCCTTGAGGTCGTCGATCACCTGGGCCACGATGTGGCGGTTGGAGCGGGTAACGACCAGACGGGGACGCTCTTCCGTACCGTTGATCCGCTTGCGGATGCGCAGGTGACGGCGCTTGATCGCGGCGCGCTTGTAGGCGTCGCCCTTCAGGATCTTCTGTCCGTATGCCATGGCTTACTTACCCGCCTTTCCGACCTTGCGGCGGATGACTTCGCCCTCGTACTTGACGCCCTTGGCCTTGTACGGGTCGGGCTTGCGCAGCTTGCGGATGTTGGCCGCAACCTCGCCGACCTTCTGCTTGTCGATGCCCTCGACCTGGAAGCGGGTCGGGTTCTCCACCTTGAAGGTGATGCCCTCGGGCGCCTCGACGACGATCGGGTGGCTGTAGCCGAGCGCGAACTCGAGGCTCGTGCCCTTCGCGGCCACGCGGTAACCGACACCGCTGATCTCGAGCTTCTTCACGTAACCCTGGGTCACGCCGGTGATCATGTTCGCCACCAGCGTGCGGGACAGGCCGTGCAGGGCCTTGCTCTGACGCTCGTCGTTGGGGCGGGTGACGCTCAGCACGCCGTCCTCACCCTTGGCGATGTCGATCGGAGCTGCGACGGTGTGGGTCAGCTCGCCCTTGGGGCCCTTGACCTTCACCGTGCGGCCGTCGATGGTGACGTCCACGCCGGCGGGAACCGCGATGGGGAGCTTGCCGATACGCGACATAGCTGTTTCCTCCGTTCCCTTCTGCTACCAGACGTAGGCGAGGACTTCCCCACCCACGCCCTTCTTGCCGGCCTGCTTGTCGGTGAGGAGCCCGTGCGACGTGGAGATGATCGCCACGCCGAGGCCGCCCAGCACCTTCGGCAGGGAGGTGGACTTCGCGTACACCCGGAGACCGGGCTTGGAGATCCGCTTGATGCCCGCGATGGAGCGCTCACGGTTCGGGCCGAACTTCAGCTCGAGGGTGAGGTTCTTGCCGACCTCGGCGTCCTCGACCTTCCAGCCCGTGATGAAGCCCTCCTGCTGGAGGATCTCCGCGATGTGCGACTTGATCTTGGACGCCGGCATCGTCACGGAATCGTGGTACGCCGAGTTCGCGTTCCGCAGACGCGTCAGCATGTCTGCGATCGGATCAGTCATGGTCATGAATTGGCCTTCGGCCTCTCTCGCCGGGGTTTCCTGTATGCGCCATCCCTCTCCCCACTCGGTGGCGGGACGGGTGCGGTGCGGGGACCTACGGCGTAGTAAGTCGTACGGGCGACCGTCAGGCGCCCAACCCTCCCAGCCTAAGCCATGGAGAGGTGGGCACCTGACACGCCCAGTGCTTACCGAGAGCCTCTGGAATCCCGAAGTACGGGACTACCAGGAGCTCTTGGTCACGCCCGGCAGCTCGCCGCGGTGAGCCATCTCACGAAGGCACACACGGCACAGGCCGAACTTGCGGTACACGGAGTGCGGACGGCCGCAGCGCTGGCAGCGGGTGTACGCGCGCACACCGAACTTGGGCTTGCGAGCAGCCTTAGCGATCAGAGCCTTCTTCGCCATGCTCACGCCTCCTTGAACGGGAAGCCGAGGTGACGAAGGAGCGCGCGGCCCTCAGCGTCGTTGGTCGCCGTGGTCACCACGGTGATGTCCATACCCCGGACGCGGTCGATCTTGTCCTGGTCGATCTCGTGGAACATGACCTGCTCCGTGAGACCGAAGGTGTAGTTGCCACGGCCGTCGAACTGCTTGGGGGACAGGCCGCGGAAGTCGCGGATGCGCGGGAGCGCGAGCGACAGGGTGCGGTCCAGGAACTCCCACATGCGGTCGCCGCGGAGCGTGACGTGGGCACCGATCGGCTGGCCCTCACGCAGCTTGAACTGCGCGATGGACTTGCGGGCCTTGGTGACCTGCGGCTTCTGGCCGGTGATCGTGGAGAGGTCGCGGATCGCGCCCTCGATCAGCTTCGAGTCACGGGCGGCGTCGCCGACACCCATGTTGACCACGATCTTCACGAGGCCGGGGATCTGCATGACGTTCTCGTACTTGAACTCGTCCTGCAGCTTGCCCGCGATCTCCTCGCGGTACTTCGTCTTGAGACGCGGAGTGGTGGTGGTAGCCATCAGATGTCCTCACCCGTCCGCTTGGCAACGCGAACCTTGTTGCCCTCGTCGTCGAAGCGGTAACCGACACGCGTGACGACCTTCTTGCCGTCCTTCTCCACGACCAGCTGGACGTTGGAGACGTGGATCGGGGCCTCGGTGGTCACGATGCCGCCGGCCTGCGAGCCGCTGGCGGTCGGGCCGGCCTTGGTGTGCTTCTTGACCCGGTTGACACCCTCGACCAGGACGCGGTCCTCGCGGGGGAAGGCCGCGATGACCTTGCCCTGCTTGCCCTTGTCCTTACCGGTGATGACCTGGACCAGGTCGCCCTTCTTGATCTTCATGCTTACAGCACCTCCGGAGCCAGCGAGATGATCTTCATGAACTTCTTCTCGCGCAGCTCGCGCCCGACCGGGCCGAAGATGCGGGTACCACGAGGGTCACCGTCGTTCTTCAGAATGACGGCGGCGTTCTCGTCGAAGCGGATGTACGAGCCGTCCGGACGACGGCGCTCCTTGACGGTGCGCACGACGACCGCCTTGACGACGTCGCCCTTCTTCACGTTGCCGCCCGGGATCGCGTCCTTGACGGTGGCAACGATGACGTCACCGATGCCCGCGTAGCGGCGACCGGAGCCACCGAGCACACGGATGCAAAGGATTTCCTTCGCACCAGTGTTGTCGGCGACGCGCAGTCGCGACTCCTGCTGGATCACGTCTATCTCCTGTGTGTCTGCCGGTTCCCGGCAGGGGTCTCAGTACGAGACCCCTGCCGAGCCTGGCGGAACTGCCCTGCGGGGGATGCCCCGCAGGAGAATTACTTGGCCTTCTCGAGGATCTCGACGACGCGCCACCGCTTCGTGGCGGACAGCGGCCGGGTCTCCATCAGGAGGACGCGGTCGCCGACGCCGGCGGCGTTCTGCTCGTCGTGGGCCTTGAGCTTGTTCGTACGGCGGATGACCTTGCCGTACAGAGCGTGCTTGACGCGGTCCTCGACGGCGACGACGACGGTCTTGTCCATCTTGTCGCTGACGACGAGACCCTCACGGGTCTTGCGGAAGCCGCGGGCCTCTGCGGTCTGCTCAGTCACGTTGTTCTCGCTCATCAGGCGCTCTCCACCGTCTCGATGCCCAGCTCGCGCTCACGCATCAGGGTGTAGATCCGCGCGATGTCCTTACGGACGGCCTTCAGCCGGCCGTGGTTCTCGAGCTGACCCGTCGCCGCCTGGAAGCGGAGGTTGAACAGCTCTTCCTTGGCCTCGCGGAGCTTCGCGAGAAGCTCCTCGTTGCCCAGCTCGCGCAGCTCGGACGCCTTGGTACCGGCCGACATCACGCTTCACCTGCCTCGCGCTTGACGATCCGGCACTTCATCGGCAGCTTGTGGGCCGCACGCGTCAGCGCCTCACGGGCGATCTTCTCGTTGGGGTACGACAGCTCGAACATCACGCGTCCGGGCTTGACGTTGGCGATCCACCACTCCGGGGAACCCTTACCGGAACCCATGCGGGTCTCGGCGGGCTTCTTGGTGAGGGGACGGTCCGGGTAGATGTTGATCCAGACCTTGCCGCCACGCTTGATGTGACGCGTCATGGCGATACGAGCCGCCTCGATCTGACGGTTCGTCACGTAAGCCGGGGTGATGGCCTGAATACCGTACTCGCCGAACGACACCTGCGTGCCGCCCTTGGCAGCGCCGTCCCGCTTGGGGTGGTGCTGCTTGCGGTGCTTGACCCTACGGGGGATCAGCATGTCGGTCAGGCCTCCGTTCCGGTGCTCTCAGCCGGAGCGGCGGCGGGCGCCTCGGCCACGGGGGCCTCGGAACCGGCAGCCTGCTGCGGCTTACGACCGCGACGCTCGCCACCGCGGCCACCACGGGCCGGACGGTCGCTGGCGCCACCGCGGGCCGGGCGGTTGCCCGCACGGGCGGCGGCGTTCTCGGCGCGGACCTCGGCGATGTTCTTGACGTCGCCCTTGTAGATCCAGACCTTCACACCGATGCGGCCGAAGGTCGTCTTGGCCTCGAAGAAGCCGTAGTCCACGTTCGCGCGGAGCGTGTGCAGGGGCACACGGCCCTCGCGGTAGAACTCCGAGCGGGACATCTCGGCGCCGCCGAGACGGCCACCGCACTGGATCTTGATGCCCTTGGCGCCGGCCTTCATCGCCGACTGCATGCTCTTGCGCATGGCACGGCGGAAGGAGACGCGGGAGGAGAGCTGCTCGGCGACGGCCTGGGCCACCAGCTGAGCGTCCGTCTCCGGGTTCTTGACCTCGAGGATGTTCAGCTGGACCTGCTTGCCGGTCAGCTTCTCCAGGTCACCGCGGATGCGGTCGGCCTCGGCGCCGCGGCGGCCGATGACGATGCCGGGACGCGCGGTGTGGATGTCCACGCGGACACGGTCACGGGTGCGCTCGATCTCCACCTTCGAGATGCCGGCGCGCTCCATGCCGGACGTCATCATCCGACGGATGGCGACGTCTTCCTTGACGTAGTCCTTGTACAGCTTGTCGGCGTACCACCGGGACTTGAAGTCCGTGGTGATGCCGAGCCGGAACCCATGCGGGTTAACCTTCTGGCCCATTACCGGGTTCCTTCCTTGCTGCTGACGACCACGGTGATGTGGCTGGTCCGCTTGCGGATCCGGTAGGCACGGCCCTGGGCGCGCGGCCGGAACCGCTTCAGGGTCGGGCCCTCGTCGACGTACGCCTCGCTGATGAACAGCGACGTGGCGTCGGTGTGGTCGTAGTTGTGAGCGGCGTTGGCGATGGCGCTGTCCAGCACCTTGCCGACGGGCTCGGAAGCGGCCTGCGGGGCGAATCGCAGGACCGCCTGAGCCTCCGTGGCGTCCATGCCACGGATAAGGTCCACCACGCGGCGGGCCTTCATGGGCGTGACGCGGATGTACCGCGCCTGGGCCCTGGCTTCCATGGTTGTCCCTCTCAGTTACTTACGTGTCTGATGCGATCCGCGCTTAGCGGCGCTTCGACTTCCGGTCGTCCTTGACGTGACCCCGGAAGGTGCGCGTCGGCGAGAACTCGCCGAGCTTGTGGCCGACCATCGACTCGGTGACGAACACCGGGATGTGGGTCTTGCCGTTGTGCACCGCGATCGTGTGACCCAGCATGCTGGGGACGATCATGGAGCGACGGGACCAGGTCTTGATGACGTTCTTGGTACCGGCTTCGTTCTGGGCGTCCACCTTCTTGACGAGGTGGCCGTCGACGAAGGGTCCCTTCTTGAGACTGCGCGGCATCTAAACCCGCTCCTAGCGCTTCTTGTTCGTCTTGCGGCGGCGGACGATGTACTTGTTCGACGCCTTCTTGGGCGAACGAGTACGACCTTCCTTCTGACCCCACGGGGAGACCGGGTGGCGACCACCGGAGGTCTTGCCCTCACCACCACCGTGCGGGTGGTCGACCGGGTTCATCGCCACACCACGCACGGTCGGGCGGACGCCCAACCAGCGCTTACGGCCGGCCTTGCCCCAGTTGATGTTGCTCTGCTCGGCGTTGCCGACCTCGCCGACCGTGGCGCGGCAGCGCTGGTCGACCAGGCGGATCTCGCCGGAGGGCATGCGGAGGTGGGCCATGGTGCCCTCCTTCGCGAGCAGCTGCACCGAGGCGCCGGCGGAGCGGGCGAACTTGGCGCCGCCACCGGGACGGAGCTCGATCGCGTGGATCGTGGTACCGACCGGGATGTTGCGGAGCGCCAGGTTGTTGCCGGGCTTGATGTCGGCCCCGGGACCGTTCTCGACGCGGTCGCCCTGCGTGAGGCCGCGCGGCGCGATGATGTAGCGCTTCTCGCCGTCGGCGTAGTGCAGCAGCGCGATGCGCGCGGTGCGGTTGGGGTCGTACTCGATGTGCGCGACCTTCGCCGGCACGCCGTCCTTGTCGTGCCGACGGAAGTCGATCACGCGGTAGGCGCGCTTGTGTCCGCCACCCTGGTGGCGAACGGTCACACGACCGGAGTTGTTACGACCGCCCTTGCTGTGCAGGGGGCGGACCAGCGACTTCTCCGGCGTGGACCGCGTGACCTCGACGAAGTCGGCGACGCTGGAGCCACGACGGCCCGGCGTAGTCGGCTTGTACTTGCGGATTCCCATTTCTCAGTCCTCGTCCGATATCGGACGATCCGACCCGCTTACGCGGTCGGACCGCCGAAGATGTCGATACGGTCGCCCTCGGCCAGGGTCACGATCGCGCGCTTGCTGTCCGCACGCTTACCGAAACCGGTCTTGGTGCGCTTGCGCTTGCCCTGGCGGTTGATCGTGTTGACGCCGGTGACCTTGACCGAGAAGACCGCCTGGACGGCCTGCTTGATCTGGGTCTTGTTGGCGCTGGGGTCGACGACGAACGTGTACTTGTTCTCGTCGAGGAGCGCGTAGCTCTTCTCCGACACGACCGGCTTCAGCAGGATGTCACGGGGGTCCGTGTACGACTTGCTGAGCGGGGTGACGACGGTGTTCTTGCCCTCGGCGGCGTGGCGGCGCGCCTTGGCGACGCGCGCGGCCTTGGCGGCCTTCGCGGCCTTGGGGGCGATGGAGGGGTGACGGATGGCCATCAGACCTCAGTCCCTTCGATGTCGTTGGCCTTGTTCGGGCCGGACACGAAGGACTCCAGCGCGGCCTGGGTGAAGACCACGTCGTCAGAGACGATCACGTCGTACGTGTTCAGCTGGCCCGGCTCCAGGATGTGGACCTGGGGCAGGTTGCGGGCGGACAGCCACGCGGCCTCGTCGGCGCGCTCGACGACCAGGAGCAGGTTCTTGCGCTCCGAGATCTTGCCGAACAGCGTCTTGGCGGCCTTGGTGGAGGGGGTCTCGCCCGCGATCACGCCGGTGACGACGTGGATGCGGTTGTGGCGGGCCCGGTCGGTGAGGGCGTGGCGCAGGGCCGCGGCCTTCATCTTCTTCGGGGTCCGCTGCGAGTAGTCGCGCGGCACGGGACCGTGCACGACGCCACCACCGGCGAACTGCGGCGCGCGGGTCGAGCCCTGACGGGCGCGGCCGGTGCCCTTCTGGCGGTAAGGCTTCTTGCCACCACCACGGACTTCGCCACGGGTCTTGGTCTTGTGCGTGCCCTGGCGGGCAGCGGCGTTCTGCGCGACGACGACCTGGTGGATCAGCGGGATGCTGACCTTCTCCACGCCGAAGATCTCCGCGGGGAGTTCGACGCTTCCGGTCTTCTCGCCGGCAGGCGAAAGGATGTCAACAGTGCTCATCGGTACCTCAGGCCCCCTTGGCCGCGGTGCGGACCAGGACGAGGCCGCCGTTCGGACCGGGGACAGCGCCCTTGATGAGCAGCAGACCCTTCTCCGCGTCAACGGCGTGGACGGTCAGGTTCTGGGTGGTGACACGCTCGTTGCCCATGCGACCCGCCATGCGGAGGCCCTTGAACACGCGGCCCGGGGTGGCGCAGCCACCGATGGAACCGGGCGAGCGGTGCTTGCGCTGGGTGCCGTGACCGGCGCCGAGGCCCTTGAAGTTGTGACGCTTCATGACACCGGCGAAGCCCTTGCCCTTGCTCTTGCCGGTGACGTCGACCTTCACGCCCGCCTCGAAGATCTCCGCGGAGATCTCCTGGCCCAGCGTGTACTCGGAGGCGTCCGCGGTGCGGATCTCGACGAGGTGGCGACGGGGGGTGACGTCGGCCTTGGCGAAGTGGCCCTTGAGGGGCTTGTTCACCTTGCGCGGGTCGATCTCGCCGAAGGCGATCTGGACCGACTCGTAGCCGTCGACGTCGTTCGTACGGACCTGGGTCACGACGTTCGGACCGGCCTTGACGACGGTGACCGGAACAACACGGTTGTTCTCGTCCCACACCTGCGTCATGCCGAGCTTCTCGCCCAGGATGCCCTTGATCTGCTTAGCCATTACTCAGATCACCGACCCTCAGAGCTTGATCTCGATGTCGACACCGGCCGGGAGGTCGAGTCGCATCAGAGAGTCAACGGTCTTGGGCGTCGGGTCGAGAATGTCGATCAGGCGCTTGTGCGTGCGCATCTCGAAGTGCTCGCGCGAGTCCTTGTACTTGTGCGGCGACTTGATGACGCAGTACACGTTCTTCTCAGTGGGCAGCGGCACCGGGCCCGCGACCGACGCACCAGTGCGCGTCACCGTCTCGACGATCTTCTTCGCCGAGGAGTCGATGACCTCGTGGTCGTAGGCCTTGAGCCGGATGCGGATCTTCTGTCCCGCCATGGCTACTCAGTAGTCCTGTTCTTCTTCGCTCCGGAATTCGGCGTTCCCTGCTCCCCGCTCCGACCCACGCGGTCGGGCGTGTCGCACCCTCGCTGACAGAGATTCCCCACCGGGAACCATCCACCTTCAAGGATTTCCACCGAGCCCCTGGCCGGTGCCGCACCACACTTCCCGAAAGATTCCCGTACGTCCGCCCCAGCGCTGCCCTCCAGGGCAGTTAAGGCGACGAGTACTGTGGGACTCGCTTCCGGTCCTCCCGGCGGGAGGCGCGCAGCATCAACACTCGACCGAGCAACCCCGCTAGTCTGCCATACGGGGGGTCGGGTCCGCCAATCGGGTCGGGGAGCATACCCCGGGAGTGACGCAGCTCAAACGCGAGGCCGGGTGAGACCCGCCGGAGTGGAGACCTCGTGGACCTTTCGTGCACCCCTGTCGGGGAGGGACCAGGGCCCGCCTGACCTGCGATCCGACCCCGTGCGATGATCGCGCCTTCAGCCGACCTCACGGGGAGCACAGCAAGGATGGCCGATGGTCACAAGGTCGATTTCGAGGCGCTCGCCAAACTGATCGTGAACCTCGCCGAGTGCGCGGGCGGCATGCGCACCGCCATGCGAGAGCTGGAGGACATCGGTCCCTCAGGCACCGGCTCCGGCGAACTCGAAGCCGCCTGCCACCACTTCCAGGCCAAGTGGGGACACGGCATCGAACTGATCGCCGACGCGACGAACGGCGTCACCGAGAAGGTCGCGCAGGCGGGCCGGCTCTACCAAGGCACGGAAGACGAGGTGGTCAGGCTCGTCTCTGCCGTGAAGACGGTCGACAAGACCATGCGGGCGGGTGACCGGTGACCTCCGCGACGATCGCCTTCCAGGTCCAGCCGGAGTTCCACGCCGTCCCACTGGGCACCGGCGAGGACTCGTTCGACGAGCGGATGCGGCAGTTCGCCCACGGCTACTGGGGCGAGCGGGCCGATCTGGAGCCACTGCGCCTTTTCACCAAGGCCGCGTATACAGCCGGCGCGCAGACCCTCGCCGAGAACGGTGTCGTCTACAACGCGCTCGGCGTCTTCCCGATCGGCGGCAGCGCGGACGGCACCGAACCGCCCGAACGCGTCAGCCGGGCCACGCTCACGGTCGGCACGCGCGAGCTGGACAACCCGGACCCCCAGTTCACCGCCATGGGCATCGCCCAGGCTCTGGACAGGGCGAACGACGGCGGCGAGACCCGGTCGGTCTCCCTCCCCGCAGGCCCTGCGGTCGTTCATGTCGCCGCTTCCCGCGCCGTCTGGGAGCTGCCGGAGGGCGAGCAGGAGCACCACTTCGTACGGATCGAGGTATGGCTCCCCTTCCCCTCCGAGGACCGCGTCCTGCTCCTGTGTCTGAGCACCCCCGACGTCCAGGACCTCTTCCGCTACCAGGCGATCCTCGCGGACATCGCGGACACCGTCGTCTTCGGCCTGCCGGAGGACCACGCACAGGAGTCCGCCGCCACAGCCTCCCCGCCGCCCTCCCCCTTCCGCGCCTACTGACCGCGCCGAGGAGACCGCTCCATGTACATCCGGACGCCTGAGACGTACGACGCGCTCGGCTTCGATCCCGCCCCCGGTGACCCCGCCTCGGTGCACCAGCTGGTCACTTCGCTGACCAGCACGGCCAAACAGCTCCACGACGTTCACGGCACCCTGACGCGGCTGGGCAGAACGAACGGCGCCTGGACGGGCGAGGGGGCGTCCGCCTTCTCAAGAACAACCGGTGCCCTCCCGAGGTATCTGGACAACGCCCATGGCTCCATGGCCGACGCCGCGCACGCCTTGCGCACCTGGGAGTCACGGCTGACGGAGTTCCAGGGCAGGGCCCGGCGCTACGAGGAGGAGGCCGAGGAGTCCCGCAGGGCTCTGGCCGCGGCGAAAGCCGACCCGGACCTGAAGCTCGCCGGGCAGACCTTTCCCACGGGCGAGGAACTCCGCGACGCCCAGCGACGCCTGGACCACGCGACGAAGCGCGTCACCGAGGCCGGCGCCGAACTCGACGCGATCGTCGAGAAAGCGCGTCAGCTTCAGCACGACCACCGGGCCACGGCCCACCAGGCCGCTGAAAGACTCCGCAAGGCCGCCGAGGCAGCACCTGGCAAGTCACTGCTCGACAAGCTCAAGGACCTGTTCGAGGACGTGACCCAGCAGATCGGCGACCTCGCCGGCGACCTGTGGAAATGGGTCCAGAAGCACGCCGACACGATCTACCGGATCGGCGACTGGCTCGGCTACGCCAGCGCCGCCTGTGACGTCCTCGCGGTCCTCACCTCCGAGACCCTCATCGGCGCCGTGGTCTTCGAGGGCATCGGCATGGTCCTGAACGGCGGCGCCCTCCTCGCGCACGGGGTCGGCTGGGCGGCAGGCTCGAAGAAGGGCAACTGGCTGGACATCGGGCTCGACGTGGCGGGCTTCATCCCGTTCGGCGACCTCGCACGGGTGGGGAAGGTCGGCAAGGGGATGTTCACCGGCGTCAAGATCCCGATGCGGGTGACGGACTTCGGGGTGAAGGCGGCCGATTCCTGGAAGCGGGCGTCCGACATCATCGAGCACGCCGGAGGAACCGCGAAACTGGGTGAGGACGCCGAGAAATGGGTGATGCGCAGCGTCGGCGTGCTCGGCCGCAAGGCGGATGCGATCCACATCACCGCGGACACGCTGGGGGACCGCCTCAAGGTCGCCGTGGCCAAGGAGCTCGGTGACCGCAACCTCTACCGGCCGGGTGCGGGAATCACCGACATGCCGTTCCAGAAGCTCATGCCCAAACTGATCGAGCACACCCCGCTGGGGCGGATCCCGGCGCTCGCGGACTCCGTCAAACCGATCGTGGACGACGCCGGCGAGACCGTCGGCCGCTACATCGACCCCCGTTCCTGGACAGCGCGCGGGTACGAGGCGGCGCTCGGTGCGAAGGACCTCTACAAGGAGGGCGTGCGCCACGCCACCGAGGAGGTCCAGTACGCGTCGGAGCAGCTCCACGAGAAGTACGACCAGGCTCGCGAGGTCATAGGCCGTCTGGCGACCGCCAACCCGTTTGGATGACTCCATGCACGACGCCTCGTACACGTTCGCGGTCTCTGTGAACAACCCCGTCCCGCTCTCCGGTCCGCCGGTTCCTGGACTGCCCGCCGACGCCGAGATGGGGGCGACGGTCCGGCTCCGGGCCCCGCAGCGCTCCGAGGACCCCCCGCTGGCCCGCGTCTTCGCGCCACGGTCCGCGCAGGCGAAGGGAACCGTCCCGCTGCCCCTCTGGATCCACGACGGCCCGAGCGGCGGCCCGTGGTGCTCGGTCCGCCCGGCCGCCGCGGACACCTACGACGTCCACGCCCCCGACGGCACTCCCCTGGCCAGGATCACCCGCCGCCCCGGCCGGGTCCTGCCCTGGCCGCGCCGGGTCCGCTGGTCGGCGCGGCTCACCGGCGCACCGGACACGGTCACCGGCAAGGAGGGCACCTGGTACGCCTGGCTGATCCACACCACCACCGCCCCTGTGTGGTTCCTCTTCGCGCTCTGCATGATGCTCTACGCCTACTTCGACGGCACGACGGACGACTACACGTTCGGCCGCCCCGTCCGCACCCGCTGGCGTACACCGCGCACCGGCCTGGCGCTGGACTACCGAGGTCTGAGCAAGGTCTACCGCTGCGACCCGCACCGGCTGGACCCGCGGATCGCGTACGCGCTGGCGGTCCTCCAGACGTACGGACGCGAGCGCTGAACAGGCGAAGACCCCGCGCCCTCACGGCAGTTCGCGGTCCAGGGCCTCGTCCAGCTTCTTCGCCACCGTCGTGGGGTCGGCGCCGCTGGTGAAGAGGGGGGCCAGTTCGTCGGTGAACGTCTGGGTGAGGGCGCCGTAGAGGGGGGTGCGGGGGCGGGGGACGGCGCTGCGCAGGGCGGGCAGGAGGACGTCGTGGGCGAACCGCTCCTGTTCGGGGCTCCAGCGGTCGGGGGTTTCGCCGGTGCTCTCGGAGGTGGAGGTGTCGGCGTAGGTGCAGCGGGTCGTCTCGCGGTAGGAGGACTCCCGGGTCGCCGCGAACCCGGCGTACAGCAGGCACCGTTCGCTGTCGGCGTCGGTGAGGAAGCGGATGAGGTCGGCGGTCTTGGCGGCCTTGTCCCCGGAGACGGACCGGGTCATCGCGAGGTTCTGGCCGCCGAGCACGGCCTTGCCGGGCAGCTGGGTCACTCCGAGGTCGCCTTTGAAGGCCGCGTACAGCGCGGGGTAGGCGTAGGGCCAGTTGCGCAGGAACGTGGTCTTCCCCTGGGTGAAGTCGCTGAGCGAATCGGACTCGTTCGAGGTGAACGCGTGCCGCAGGACGTCCGTCGTACGGGCGCGCAACTCCTTGACGCCCCGGGTCAGTTGGCCCTCGGTGGCCCGGTACCGTCCGTTCTCGTCGGTGATCTCCAGATCCTCCACGGCGGAGGCGAACGCCTCGATCGCGTTGACGGTCCGGCCTTCGTAGGGGGCGAGCTGGGTGGTCCAGCCGGCCTCCCAGCCGGGGAACCGCTTGCCGCGTACGGCGTCGAGGTAGCGCTGGAGGGCGGACCAGGTGACGACGGGCCCGAGCTCGCCCCCGACCTGGTCGCGCCGGTAGTACAGCAGGCCGACGTCGCTGTTGAACGGCACGGCGTAGCGCTTCCCGGCCCAGAAGGACGTCTCGTCGACGGGCCGGACGAGGTCGGCGGGGTCGCGGACGGCGTCGTCCGGCAGCGGCTGGACGAGTTTCGCGGCGGCGAACTCCGGCACCCAGGTGACGTCCAGGTTGACGATGTCGTAGGAACTGCTCCCGGACTGGAGCGCGCCGAGGAGCTGGCTGCGCTGCTGGTCGGCGGAGCCGGGGAGTTCGACGAGCGACGCCTTGTAGCCGCCGGCCCCCTGCCGCGCGTTCCACGCGTCGATGAGCCGCTGCCGGGTGCCGTCCGTGACGTCACGCCCGCTGGCGACGACGATCCGCATCCGGTCGGGCCCGGACACCGGCTGCTCGGCGGGGGCACCACCGGTACAGGCGGTGCCCGCCAGCAGCAGGGCCACGAGCCAGACACGCCACACCACCCCGCCCCCCGCGAGCCGGGCACGCCGCGTCCCCCCTCCCCCACCGAGCCGGGCACGCCGCACCACCGTTCCCCCGGCAAGCCCGACGCTCCGCGCCACCCCTCCCCCCGCAAGCCAGGCACGCCCCGTCGCCCCGCCACCCGCAAGCCCGACGCGCCGCATCACCCCGCCCCCGACGAACCCGACGAGCCACCCAAGCCCCCTCATCCCTCCCCCGTCCCCGTGCGCGCAACTTCGTCCCGCAGGGAAGCCGCCGGATCATCCCCAGGATCCAGACACCGCCCCTCGGAAGCAGCGGCGACGACCGCGTCGGCGCGCCCCTCCTCGCAGCCCCCGGTGACCAGCGACACCATGGTCACCGGTGTCCCCGAGGTGCGCGCCAGCTCCCGCAGGTCCTCCAGGTTCCCCCCGGTCAGCCGGTCGTTGTCCTCGTCGTCGGTGACGTACACGATCTGCCGGGGCCGCTGGCTGTCGACGCCCTGCGCCTTCATGAACGCCAGCGCGTCGCGCAGCGCCCGGTAGGGGTCCGCCTGGTCCCCGCGCGCTCCGGCTCTGCGCGCGCCCTCCAGGGCGCGTACGGCGGCGTCGCGCGTGTGCGATCCGAAGCGCAGCAGCTCGGTATGGGTACGGCTGCCGCGCCCGGCGACCGCCCACACCCCGTACTGGTCCTTCGCACCGAGCCCGCCGAGCGACTGCTGGATCAGTCCGGGCCCGCTGCTCAGCCCCCGCCACAGGCTGGCCATGGACCCGGAGCTGTCGAGCAGGAAGAGCACCTGGCCGGGGCCGAGGGCGTTGCGGTACCGGTCCAGGGTCGCGTTCATGGCGGTCACGTCGGTGTACTGCTCCTGGTCGGCGAGGTCGGTCTGGGCGCCGCGCGGCGCCGTGCCGAGCAGCGCGTGCCCGGGGTCGGGCAAGCGCAGCCCGTACTCGCCGAGCTTCGCCCTGCCCTGCTCGCCGGTCAGCCAGTCCCGGAACCGCCGTACGGCGTCGTCGCGGGCCTCGGTGTCCCGGTCGGCGGGGGTCCAGGTGACCCGGACGAAGGTGGGGGTCAGGCCGGGTACGTCGTCCGGGTAGAGCGCGGTACGGGGTTGCAGCCCGCCCCAGGGGCAGTCGGCGTCGTTGCGCAGCGTGAACTCGGGTACGAGGAGGGCGCTGCGCCGGTCCGGGGAGGCGGCGCACAGCAGGTCGGCGGCCGAGCGGGCCGGGGGCCCCGCGTAGGCGACGCGGTGCTCGCCGGCGCGGGCGTCGGCCGCGTCCCCGTACAGGCCCATGGTCGCGAGCAGGGCGGCGTCCGTGGACTCCGGGTCGGGCCTGCGTACGTCGGTCCCGCCGCTCTCCAGCTCCGCGGCCATCGCGGCGAGCGGCCGGCCGGTGCGCTGTCCCGGTACGGTGCCGGACGCGGCCAGGACGACGGGCGAGTACGCGAACGGGCCGCCCTCGACGCGGAGTTCGGCGGAGTGCTGGTCGTCCGGGTCCTGTGCGGCGCGGGCGAGGTCGGTGCGGGTCGCCGGGATCCATACGTCCGGCTGCGGGCCGATGTCCCGCTGCGGCTGCGGGTCGCCCTCCCTGCCGGTCGGCCGCCACCAGTAGTTCGTACGTTCCCGCAGCCCCGTCACCGCGTCGGTGACCCGCGCGCTGTACACCCCGATCCCGCTCTTCCGGCACCCGCCCCGGTTCTCCCGCGACTCGGTGTACGCGTTCGCGGCGGCCGTCAGGACGGGTTCCAGGTCGGGGTCGGTGAGCACGCGCAGCTGGAGGGGCGGCGCGCACCGGCTGTCGTCGTCCCCGACGAGGGCGACGATCCCGGCGGCGCCGCCGACGGCCGCGACGGCGGTGAGCGCCAGGGCGAGCCGTCCGGTTCGGCGCAGGAGGCCGCGGCGGGGGTTGGGGCGGGGTGGTACGAGGTTCACCCCGGGCGGGGGTTCGGGGGGCGGCGGCTCCAGCGGTTCGTCGGACCGCAGGAGGAGGTCCTCGCCCTGTTCCCAGTCGCCCTTCGGTGTCTGGGGCTCGCCGGAGTCCGTGCGGACCTGTGCCTCGCTCATCCGCCTCTTCAGTTCCTCGTACAGCGTGGAGAGGCGTAACTCCCCGGCGCCGTCGAGGACTTCGATGAGCTGGTGGGTGAAGGGGGTGGCCCGGCTGTGGTCGCCCGGCGGGATACGGCGGTTCTGCTGGACGCTCATCAGGAGCAGGATCTCCTGCTGGCGCCGGGCGTCGCCGATCCGGTTGCGGCTGCCGCTCACGTTTCCCGCGTAGCAGCAGTCCAGGATCACCAGGACCCGTTCGGCCCTGCTCCGGGCCAGTTTGACGAGGACGTCCTTGAACTTCGCGGAGCCCAGCTTGGTCTCGCCGTCGCCGGGTTCGATCTGCGCGTTGCGCATCTGGAGGTGGATCTCGTCGCCGGACTTGGAGGCGACCGCGTGTCCGGCGAAGTAGAACAGCAGCAGTCCCTCGGCGTCCCGGACCGCGTGTTCCAGGTCGTCCCAGAAGTCGTCCAGCCTGGGTGAGGGGCTGACCTTCACCGCGTCCTCGCCGCCGAAGACGCCCTTCCAGCGCAGGACGTCGTAGAGCCGGTTGCGGTTGTGGACGACGGCTTCCAGCTGACCGGGGACACCGCTCGGGTCGCGGGGCAGCACGCGGTCGTACTCGGAGACGCCGACCACCAGTGCCCGGTTGACCTTCTCGCGCGGGTCGAAGGCGCTCATCGTGGCTAGTCCTGGTCGGGTTCCAGCGGGTCCACCCGGGGATCGGGGGTGTCCTCCCGGTCGACCTGATTGGAGTTGGCCCGCCACGCCTGCACCGAGAGCTGCACGTTCCGCACGATCTCCGTGAGGCTCGCCGTCGCCGCGAGGACCTGGACCACCACCTCCAGCGCGCCCCCCATGTGCTCCCGGCCCTCGTCGGCGCCGGGCTGCTCCACGATCCGCAGCTTCCCCTCACGCACCCGCGCGCCGAGCCACTCCTCGCGCTCCAGCCACGCCTTCAGCGCGTCGGCGTCCCCCGGGTCCCCGTCGAACCGAATCCGCACCCGCGATCCAGGTACCGCTTCCCCCTCAGCCATGCCCCTCATCATGGCACCGCTCCCATCCCGTGGGGACCCTTTGGACACAACCCCCGATCCCTCGTTCACCCACACCCGGCCGGCTCCTCCACCGGCGTCCGCGCCACGAACTCCGCCGACGGACTTGCAGAGCCCCGGCCCGTATCCAACGGCGTTCACCCGTCCTCGTCGAGGGCCGCTCTCAGGTGAGGGACGAGGTCCTCGGCCGAGACCTCCACCCAGGCCGTGCCGGGCCGGAGGACCTCGTAGCGGCCTTCGCGCAGATCGTGCACCAGGACCTGCCAGCTCGACCGGTTCAGCGGGTCCACTCGCAGACGTACGGCGCCGTGCGTGACCGTCGGGAACATGTTCCGCAGCACCTCGTCCGAGTGGAGACGGCGCAGAAGGTCTCCCGGGCCGGAGTCGGAGGACAGGAGGTCGGTCCACTGAGCAGCGGTCGGCTCCCCTCTGTCGAGCGCTCCGGCGAATTCCTCCAGTTCCAGGAACGCGAACTCCTCGGCCAGCACGTCGAACGGCACACCGTCCCGCCAGGCGGCGATCACGTCGACGAGGAGCCCGAGATCGTCCGTGGCCCCGATCTCCCAGGCGAAGCCGGGAATGTGGACACGCACACGGAAGAGCCGCTCCTCGTCGGACGGATCGACCGACACGTACCCCCTCGTCGTCTCGACCGTGACGTCCTCAGTGGCCCAATCCGGCACCCCGACATCGCGCCCCCGCCGCCGCGCGGCCTCCCGCACAGCAGCCCCGAGCCCACCGAAAGCAACCACGTCCGGGGACGAGTCGCTCATGCCCTCTTCCTCACCTTCCTCAGCAGCCAGAGGGCCGGTCACCTGGAGGCCCAGGGCTTGTCGGCATTCCTCAAGAGTGAATGATCCGAAGTCGTCTCCGACTCGTTCCGCGCAATGTTCGTTCCTGCCACCGGCTCGGCGGCCCCATCGCCTTGCACATACCAGGTCGAGAAGTGGCTGGATACCCTCACGCCGCACGACCACGGGCGGGTCATGTTCTACGCCGACCTCCTCGTCGACTTCGACGGGATACTGGACGAGCCCTACAGCCGCCATCTCGGCGGCAAGGTCCGGGAACTCCGGTTCCGCCTCGGGCAGCAGCACTACCGCATCACCTACTGGCTCGCTCCGAACCACCGCATCGTGTTTCTCACCGTCTTTCCCAAGACGCAACGCCAGGAGACAGCGGAGGTACAACGCGCTCTCCTCGCGCAGAAAACCTGCGAAGCCGAGCACCCACCCGCCCACACCGTCTACGACCGCTTCCCGGAGGACACGCCATGAGCCACGCCCGTTGGGAGATCACCGACGCCGACCGGTCCCGTGAGGGATACCAGGAGGCCCGCCGGGCCTACCTGTTCGGGAAGGCCGTCCGGGACCGCCGTACGGCACTGGGGATGACGCAGGCCCGGCTGGCCGAGCGCGCGGGTATGACTCAGGCCGCCGTCTCCCGGTTGGAACACGGCGGCGCGACTCCCACGATCCCGCTGCTCGAACGCCTGGCCACGGCCCTGGAGTCCACTCTCCACCTGGACATCACGCCGGACAGCGAACTGTCGGTGAGCTTCACGTCTCAGGCCGCCTGACGGCGGGGTCAGGGGGAGGTGGTGTGGGAGATGAAGGTGGACCAGGTGGTGGGGGTGACCTGGAAGGTGGGGCTGGAGGAGGTGAGCTTCGAGTCGCGGATGTGTACGCCGGTGGGGGTGGTGGCGATCTCGATGCACTCCTCGCCGTTGGGGCCGTCGCTGTAACTGCTCTTGAACCACGCCAGTTCGGAGGTGTCACCGGCGAGGGCCTTGCGGATCATGTTTCTCCCAGCAGTCGTTCAATATGGGCCAGCGTCTCCCGGGGCGGGAGGGCCAGCGCTCGGATAGTGCCAAGCTGCAACTCGATGTGGCGGAGTTGTTTCGGTTCGTTGGCGGGACGGCCGTTGAAGAGGCCGTCCGCGCGGCCGACCGCCGATCCGTCCGCGAACTTAAACAGTTCCATCCTGCCACCCAGCCCCGGGTGCGGGTCGGAGTTGGTCAGCATGACCTGGAGGGTGACGAAGTCCAGACGCCCTACCTCCAGGAGGTGTTCGAGTTGCCGCTTCCAGGCCATTGTGCCCCCAACATGGCGCTGAAGAATCGCCTCCTCCAGCACAAAGTGCATCGAGGGCGCCGAGTCCCGCTCGAAGATCGACTGCCTGGCCATACGGGCCGCCAGCAGCCTTTCCAGTTCCTTCGGCGCATAGGTCGGCTGCCACGACCGCAACAACGCCTCCGCGTGCTCCTGCGTCTGCAACAACCCCGGCAGGCTGTTGCAGACGTACACCCCGATCTCGACGGCCGCCGCCTCCATCTTCCCCAAGTCCCGCACCTTCTTGGGGTATCGGACCTTCCGCACGTTCTCCTTCAGCTCCGCGACCATCCCCCCGGCGTCCAGCACCGCATCCGCCCGGTCGTAGAAGTCCAACTTCGCCGGAATCCGCTCCCCCCGCTCAATCTTGTAGATCATGTCCTCGCTGTAGTTCACCCGCTTCCCGAACTCCCCCGCCCGCATCTTCCGCAGCTCGCGCCACTTCTTGATCTGCCGCCCGGCGGTCTCCAGCACCGCCAGACCCCACTCGTCGTCCGGGTCCGGCGCCCAACCCGGCTCTTCCTCACCCTTGTTGCCCTGCTGCTGCGCACTCTCCGACATGACCCGCCCTTTCACTGCGTACCGTGACCTCCTCGCGACGCCAGGTACCCAACCAACGGCCTAGACGCCCTAGACACCACTGGACAGCGCCAAGACAGTCACCGTACGCAGTCGCCAAGTAGCCGATAACGCTAGCCACTTCCCGCCACCCTGGGTCACGTGAACAGCGAATCTCCCCAGACCCCAGCCCCCCTCCCCGCCCTCACCTTCTGCGTGCAACTCTCCCCCACCCGCCGGGGTGCACGCCTCGCCCGCCTCCTGGTCACGGAACAACTCCGTTGCTGGGGACTCCCGTTGTACCCGGCGCAGCAGGTGATCGCCGAGCTGGCGAACAACGCGGCGACGCACGGCCGAGTCCCCGGCAGGGACTTCCGCGTCGCGATGTACGTCCTCGGCGAGACCCTCCGCCTGGAGGTGACCGACACGCGCGACGACGCGGTCCCGAACTGCCGACTCCCGCTGGAGGAGGGCGAGTCGGGCCGAGGACTCGCGCTGGTCGAGGCCCTGACGGACAGGTGGGGCGTCGCATTCGGCCCCACCCCCCGCAAGACCGTCTGGGCGGAGATCGGCCTCCGGCCCGACCGCCTCGCGGGGAACGGCGTTCCGGTGGGCGGGAGTTCGGGGCGGATGCGGTGCGGGCACGGGTCCGGGTGATCGCGGAGGACGACCGTGCCCACGGCGCCGCATCGCCAAGGCCCCCTCCGGCGGCGAGAAGGCGGGACGGTCCCGGCCGACCGGGGCAAGCAGGGACTGAAGCGCTCAGTCATCGCCTCCGATGCCTGCGGAGTTCCGCTCGGGATCGTCTCCGGTGCGGATGCCGAGGAGCTGGTCACAGGCTCAGCATCGTCAGAGGGTTCGAGCGGGTCACCTCGGTGATGCGTTCCGGGGTCAGTCCCGCGGCGGTGAACCATTCCTGGCTTCGCGTCAGCCAGGGCTGGATGTCCATCTGGGACGGCTGGCCGAGGTCCGAGCTGTAGACGACCCGCGGGAGCAGGGACAGAACATCGGCGAAGTCGGCCCAGTCCTGGTATTCGAGGAGGCGGGTGAGTGCGGTCTGCTCCGTCCAGACCTGTTCCGCGGATGTCACGTCCACCAGGTCCTTGCAGGTCAGGCCGGTCATCGGATTGGCGGGCTGGTTGAGCATCAGCCGCGGCAGATCCAGGCGTACGGCTTCCTCGACCAGGAGCAGCACCTCGTGGGCGTCCGCGTGGCCGGTGGATACGACCACGGGCAGATCGCGGGCCGCCCTCAGGAGTTCGCGCACCTCCGGGCGCAGCAGGCGCGTGTCGTCGGCGACGGTGAGTGGCCGCATGCCATCGGTGAGGAGCCGATGGGAGGGGGTGCGGGCCAGGCGGCTGCGGTGGGTGCGGCCGGTGACCGTGGGCAGGTGGACGATCAGCCGCAGCCCGCTGTCGTCGCCGTGCTGGATGACGGCCTGTTCCACGGCACGGAGGTCGAAGCCGCCGGCCAGGTCGTTGAGGACGATCGAGCCGGAGACGGGCAGACCTTGCCGACGGGCCTCCCATGCCTGGGCGGCGGTCGAACCGAGGTGGTTCTTCAGGACGACCCAGCCACCGTGTGCGGCGTAGACCGCGCCGGCCGCGGCGGCGGCGTGGCGGCGCAGGTAGGCGTCCGGGCCGGCGTGGTAGTGGACATCGACGAAGCGGGCGTCCTGCGGGGACAGCGGTGTCACCCGATCGAGGGCGGCCGTCACTCCGCCTCCCCGTCCTCCCACGGCCGCGCGTAGCCGAAGCGGGCGCGCGCCTCGTCCAGCCGGCTGCCGCCGAGGACGGCTTCCCGGATGCGGGACTCCGTGCGCTCCACGGCTTCGGCGCGTCGGACGACCTCTTCGACGAGGGCGGCGGGAATACGCACGGCGCCGTTGTCGTCGGCGAAGATCCAGTCGCCCGGTGCGACGGGCGTACCGGCGATGTCGACCTCGACGCCCGTACGGTCCAGCACCACCCGGTTCTTGCCGCTGACCATCGTCACATCGGTGCTGAACAGCGGGTAGCCGGCGGCGCCGCTCTCCCGCACATCGCGCACCGAACCGTGTACGACGGTGCCGGAGATGCCGCGGTGTCGCGCGACGGAGCTCAGCAGGGAGCCCCAGTTGGTGCAGGTGCGGCTGCCGCCGTTGTCCACGACGACGACGGAACCGGGCGGGACGTCGTCGATGTAGTCGGCGGCGTTGTGGAAGGTGGTGGTGTCGTCGACGGGCCGGTACCGGACGGTGAAGGCGGGCCCGCAGGCGATGCCGCCGGAGGTGCGGGTCGCGATGCCGGGCAGCACGCACGGCGGGGTGCGCAGGCCGTCCATGGCGTCGGAGAGGGCAGCGGTGTCCAGGCGGGACAGCCGCTCGCGCAGGGCTTCGGTGTCCACGGCGTGGGCGGTGGTCATGCGGATTCCTTCGTGAGCGTCAGGTGGCGGACGACGGACCAGGCGGCGAACTCGGAGAAGTACGCGGCGACTTCGGGCCCTCGGTTGGGAACGGTCAGTTCACTGCTCGCGTCCCGGACGGTGCAGGTGAGGGTGATCACGCCGGTGTAGGTCGTGCGGTCCCCGCCCTGCCAGACACCGGACAGCGTCACGGGCAGCGCGACCGAGCCGTCGCCGGTGTCGCGTTCGCGGGCCAGTTCGTCGGCGAAACCGCCCTCGGTGAGGCGGTCTTCGAGGTGCAGGACGAGTCCGCGCTCGTCGAGGAGGAGTGCCAGTTCCTGGACCGCGGTGCGGTCCCGGTCGGTGACGATGTGGCCGGCCAGCGCCGAGTCCAGGCGCTTGGCCAGGTCGTCGGCGGCCCCGGGCGGGCAGCCGAGCCGGATGTCGACGTAGGGGTAGTGCCAGCGGTAGGCGGGCTTGACCGCCGCGCCGCTGTCCCTGACGAGACCGTCGACGAGTGCCGCCGCGTCCGCCTCGACGATGCCGAGGGTACGACGGAAGACCGTGGTCACCTCAGGAGGCTCCGGGAGGTGCGCCAGGCCGTCGCGCAGCACGGCTTCGAGCATCGGCAGGCATTCGCGCGGCGGGCCGGGGAGCATGACGACGGTGCTGCCCTGGGCCTCGGCGCGACAGCCCCAGGCAGTGCCGTTCGGGTTGGGAAGCAGGTCGGTGCCCTCGGCGAACAGCGCTTGACGGCGGTTGTCGTCGTGGACGGCGACGCCGAAGCGGGTCAGGCGTTCCACGACTGCCTGCCAGGCCTCTTCCCGGTGCTCCAGCGGGCGTCCCAGCGCTCGGGCCACGGCCCCGCGGGTCACGTCGTCGGAGGTGGGGCCGAGACCTCCCATCACCAGGATGACGTCGTCGCGGCCGATGGAGGGGCGGATGGCGTCGGCAATGGCGGCCTCGTCGTCGCCGACGGTGTGGCGGACCCGGACCGGGATGCCACGTTCGCCGAGCGTCCGGGAGGCGTTGCCCGCGTTGGAGTCCTCCAGGTCGCCGCGGAGCAGTTCGTCGCCGACGGTGATGACGGCGGCGGTGGGCGTGTACGGCACCTCGTGGCAGGCGTCGATGACCGCTCGGGCCGCCTCTGTGGTGGTGGCCGTGCCGCCGAGGTCGTAGGTGACCCGGTCACGGCGGCGGGTGACGTGCCGTACGGCGTCCTGGATGCTGGCCGCCTCGTCCTCGAAGCCGAGGTGCTCCAGCATCAGCCCGATGGTGAGGAACGCCGCGCCGGGGTTGGCGCGTCCGCGGCCGGCCATCCCCGGCGCGCTCCCGTGCACCGGCTCGAAGTAGTTGCCGGCCTCGCCGATGTTGGCGCTGGCCGCGAGGCCGAGGCCGCCCATCACACCGCCTCCGAGGTCGGAGAGGATGTCGCCGAACATGTTCTCGGCGACGATCACGCCGAAGCGTTCCGGGCGACGGGCCATCCACAGCGCGACCGCGTCCACGTTGAGGACCTCGTAGGGAATCTCCGGGTAGTCGGCGGCGATCGCCTCCAGCCGCTCCAGGACGTATGCGCTGCTCTGCCGCAGGACGTTGGGCTTGTCCGCGAGGGTGACCCGCCCATAGCCGTGTCCCCGGGCGGTGTCGAAGGCGAACCGCAGGATGCGGTCCAGACCGTGCGAGGTCTGTAGCCGGACGGCGGCGGTCGTACCGGAACGGCCGCTGCGGCGGACGTTGGGGTGATCCGCGACCAGCGGCCACATCTCGGCCGGTACGTGGTTCCAGTCCAGGCCCGCGTAGAGGCCCTCGGTGTTCTCCCGGATCACGCAGAAGCGGTACGGGGCACCGCCGCCGAGGTAGTTCTCGACCGGCCGGAGGTTGGCGAACAGGTCCAGGCGCTGGCGCAGTTGGATGATCGGAGAGATGTACTGCGGGGCATGCTCGCGCAGTCCGGGGGCCAGCTCCGCCAGCGCTTCCCGGCGCGGCTTGCTGGTGGTGGCACCGAGCAGGACGGCGTCGCTGCGGCCGATCAGGTCCCAGGTACGGTCGGGAACGGGGTTGCCCTCGGCGCGCCAGCATTCCCAGCCGATGTCGCCGAATTCCAGGTCGACGGGCAGCCCGAGGGCCTCGACGACCGGCAGCGCGGCATCCAGGACCTCCGGCCCGATTCCGTCGCCGGGCAGTACTGCGACAGTCTTGCGGTTCATGGCTTCTCAGCTCTCAGGAAGCGGGCGACAGCGTCTCGGACGAGGTCGGGCCGGTCGGTGTGCGGGCGCATTCCGGCCTGGGGGATGCCCACGAGGCAGTGGTCCGGCCGCGAGCCTGCGGCCAGGTGCCGGCGCTGTACGAGCAGCGACTGTTCCCCGTAGAGATGCAGCAGTGGTCCGGGGAAGGCCCGCACGGGCTCCCGGAGATCGACGTCACGCAGGAGGCGCAACCCCGCGGCCAGCCGCCGTCCCGCCGACTCGCCGTCGTACACGGGAGGTTGCCCGCTCTGTGCCGCCGTACCGGTGAAGGGCTGCCCGCCGGGCCCGCTCACCGCCTCGTCCAGGAGGCGCGCCGCCGCCGGCAGCCCCTGTGTGCCGACGGCGGCGGCGATCCGCTCCAGCTTCCCGTTCAGTCCGGCGTCGGCGACGGTAGGGGCCGAGAGCAGCAGCACCCGAGCGCGGTGGGTCCACTCGCGGGCGAGCAGTGCCTGGACGACGGCTCCGCCGAGAGCGTTGCCGGCCAGTACGTCGAGGCCATCGGCGCAGGGTGCCAGCTGGGCGGCCCAGCGGTCCACGAGTGCCTTCAGGCCATCACCGTCGCGGAGCAGGGACAGGGTGTCGTAGATCGTGATCCGGTGCCCGGAGCCGAGCAGCGGCTCGGTGACCTGCTGGAAGAACGCGCCGCTGTCCCAGCGCGGCATGACGGGCGCGAGGACGACCGCGTGGCGCGGTGCATCCGGCTCACCGAGCACGGTGGCATCCGGAGCCGGATGTACGGGAGGTGAGGTCACCGGGCGCCCGCCGCGGTCAGCTCGCGGGCCGCCGAGAAGGCGTCGCCGATCCGGCCCTCGGGAAGCTTGGCGCGCTCCTCGACGGACAGGTCGAAGTGACCGAGGACCAGATCGGGCAGCGGCGGGGCGGGGGCGGCCTCCACGAACTCGGATTCCATGCGGTGGGCGAGTTCGAGGATCCGGGCGAGGTCGTACGCATCGTGTCCGGCGTGCCGGCCGAGGTAGGCCAGCCACTGCTCGGTGACCAGGTTGCCCGGGCCTTTGCCCATCCCCAGGACGGCGGAGTCGATCCAGGTGGCGCCCGCGTCCACCGCGGCGATGGAGTTGGCCAGCGCCAGGCCGAGGTTGTTGTGGGCGTGCAGACCGATGGCGGCATCGGTCACCGAGCGGACCAGGGTGACCAGTCGGGACACCTCGCTCGGCAGCATGCTGCCGTTGGAATCGGCCAGATAGACCACGTCGGCGCCGGCGTCTCCGGACATCGCGGCCAGTTCGACCAGCCGACGCCGGTCCAGTTGGCTGACGCGGGTGATGTTGACGGTGGTGGTGAAACCGAGGTCCGCGGCCTTGGCGAGCATGGCGAGCCCTGGCTCGGGCGCGGCGGAGGGCAGGCAGAACCGCACAAGGCGGACACCGGCCTCGTACATCCGGGGAAGGTCGCCCTCGGTGATGTTCTTCGGATGCAGGATCATGCAGAGCCGCTCGGGGGAGACGACCTCGGCGACCGCCCACTCCAGACCGGCCGCGACGCTCTTCCGAGCGTGGTGCAGCGCGTAGTCGAGTCACATCAAGATTGACGATCATTACCCCTCCGTATATGGCGCAGCGGTTTGCGGGGTGACGAGTGGCATGCGGAATCCATCACCAAAAGAAATCCCGCTATCACCCCGTTAAGCGAACTCCATGGGCCAGCTAGCCATACTCATCGGGCGGCGAAAAGGCGCCGTACGGCAGGGCCTGAAGTTCGACAGCTCCTAACTTACCGCACACCCTCGGACCCACCTTTATGGCCGAGTAAAATCCCCACCACAGGACTTTTGCAGCTTCTTTTCGAGGTACTCGGGTTTTACCGAGCCTCCTGCGCGACCTTCCGGCGAACCTGTGCACTCGTCGCGGTGAGCAATTCCAGCCGACCAGGGTCCGCGTTTTCCCGCACGGCGAGAGACATGCCGACGGCGATGGGGTCCCCGGTGAGCGGCAGCAGCGTGATCCTGCGTGAGGAGACCGCGCCCACCGCGGTCGGGTACACGAGCGTCCAGCCCGCCGCCCCCGCACCGATCTCGGCGAGCGTGTCCTGGAGCCCGGTGGAGACCGGGCCGACGGTCGCCTCGAAGCCCGCCTTGCGGCAGGCGGCGGCGACGGCGTCGAAGAGCACGGGGTTCTCGTTGCGGGACGCCATGCGCAGCGGCAGCCCGGCCAGGTCGGCCAGGTTCAGGCGGCTGCGGCCGGCCAGCGGATGGGAGGCCGCCAGCGCGACCACCAGCGGATCGCGCCACAGGGGAAGGAGCAGCAGGCCAGGGGCGCTTTCGATGCCACGGATGAAGGCCGCGTCCAGCCGCCCGGCGCGTACCTCTTCGAGGCGGGTGGCGGCATCGAGGGTCTGGAACTCGAAGCGGGTGCCGACGCCGCGCTCGGCGAGAGCGTCCAGGAAGTCGTCCAGCCGCTCGCCCAGGGCGGAGCTGATGCCGACGCGGAAGGTGGCCTCGCCCTGCGGGGACAGGCTCCGGGCCTTGGCGGCGAACGCGTCCACGGCCTTCAGGACGTCCCGGGCCTCCGGCAGCAGCGCCTGCCCGAACGGGGTCAGAGTGACGGTACGGCCGGAACGGTCGAAGAGCTGGGCGCGCAACTCGCGCTCCAGCCGGCGCACCTGCTGACTCACCGCGGGCTGGCCTATGTGCAGCCGCTCTGCCGCTCTGCCGAAATGCAGCTCTTCGGCCACCGCGGCGAAGTATTCGATCTGGCGCAGTTCCACAGGGTCCCCGTTTCTCCAGGCGACCCCTTTTTGCCCGATGCGAAATGATCCGCTGCCCGGGATCGCACCGGGGCATTCTCGCACACCGGGCAGTGGCACCCGTCGGCGGACGGGCCGCTCCGGATTCTCGCGGCTCGACTACTCGGCGGCCACTCCCTGGAAATTCCCGGCGCGGTCCCCTTCGCCACACGTTTCGACATTCTTTGTCCGCTCACCGGTCCGCCCGCCGGACGCCTGCCGTGCCGCCAGCGAGAGAAACAGAGCGAAAGCGACGATTCCCACCGCGGAAGCGACGAGCACATACCAGCCCAGAGCGAAGAGATCGCCCGCCGGCAGCCGGCTGGAGATGTAGATTCCGAGCGAGGCGGCCAGCAGCTGGAGCGCGCCCATCAGGCCGGACGCCGAGCCGGCGGTCGAACGGAAGCTCGTCACACCCGCGCTCATCGACAACGGCAGCAGGAAACCGTTCCCATAGGTCATGACCGGCATGAAGACCAGCACCAGCAGGCCCCAGGGCGCACCGACGCCGCTCAGCCCCAGGCCCAGCATCATCAGCGCACCGGCGAGGAAGAATCCGTGGCCCACCCACAGCAGCTGGTTGACCGGCCGCTTCCGGAGCAGGGCACGCGAAGTGAGGTTGCCCGCCACGTAGGCGACCGAGACGGTGATGTAGCAGTAGCTGGTGGTCTCGGTGGCCAGGCCCATCTTCTCGAAGACCAGCGGGGACGCCGCCAGGTAGCCGAAGTAACCGCCGTACGCGACCGCCAGGTTGAGGGTGTACGCCCAGAACAGCGGGCGGGTCAGCAGCGTGGGGTAGCCCTTGAGCGTGGCGGCCAGGTGCTTGCTGCGCCGCTCGGGAGGCAGACTCTCGGGAACCGAGGTGACCATCACGACCAGCGTCACGCATCCGAGCAACGCGGTCACCACGAACGGGGCGCGCCAGGACACGTACGTGGTCAGATAGCCGCCGACCAGCGGGGCGACGGAAGGGGAGACTCCCACGATCGGCATGACCGTGGCGAACATCCGGGCCGCGTCCTTCTCCTCGTACAGATCGCTGATCACGGCCCGGCCGAGCACCATGCCCGAGCCGGCGCCCAGCGCCTGGAGGAGCCGGCCGGCGCCGAACACCTCGACCGTCGGCGCCGCCGCGCACATCAGCGAGGCCAGGACGAACAGGCCGAGCCCGGAGACGATGACGCGCTTGCGCCCGTACGCGTCCGAGACCGGCCCGTAGACCGCCTGCGAGACCGCGATGCCGATCATGAACGCGCTGAACGTCCACTGCACGGACGTGACCGGGGTACCGAAGGCGTGCGCGGTGGCCGGCACGCCCGGCAGATTGATGTCGGAGGCGAACAGGCCGCCGGCGTTCAGCGAGCACAGAACGGCGAGCAGCAACGCGTGGGGCGTGCGTGTCGATGCGGTCTTCATGGCAAGGGACGACTTCCTCGGTTCGGGGCGGGCGACGGGCTCACCCGCCCCGGTGAGCACCGGCTCGGGCGGGTCGAGGCGGGCGGTGCGCCTGCCGTCCGGCGGGCCCTGGCGATCAGCGCTTGGCAGCCCGGGCGGCGAGCGTCTCGCCCGCGATCGACCAGCTGTCGGCGGCGATCTCCTGCACGGTGACCCACACGCTCTCCGGCTTGCTGCCGGTGGCCTTCACGTACGCATCGGTCAGCTCACGGACCAGTTCGGCCTTCTGCTCGGCGGTCTTGCCGGGGGTCTGCTGCACATGGATGAGAGGCATGGCTGTCTCCGGGGATCGAGGGGGACTCCGACGCGCGGTCCCGGTCCGCTGAGCCGGGAAACCGCCGCGGATCAAGTCCAGCACCGGGCCGGTGACCGTCCAAGACGCAATCCGCTCTGGCGACGATCACGAATCGTGATGGGTCCGCGGCCACTTGGGGCACGCCTCACCGGCACGCGGGCAACGGCGTTCCGGTGGGCGGGAGTTCGAGCCGACGCGAGGTCAACCACCAGTAAGTACCGGGGTTGGAAAGTACCCCTCCAAACCCCCTCCACCCCCCGCAGAGCCCGGCGCAAGCTCTCCCCATAGCTTGACACCCCAAAAAGGGCCTGCCCTATGCTCCCGCCAACACCCGAAAAAAGTCGGCCCCCGCCGGGACTCTCAATCCCGAACGAGGGCCTGACCACCTAGGAAGACACAACCTTCCCGATGGCTAAAGAAAACAGTAACGCGCCCTCGTACGCCCACCTCCCCCTCCCCGCCGATTTCTCCCCCCACGGCGTCACCCACGTCACCGTCCGCCACCGCTCCCACTTCACGGTGATCGGCAACCACCTCGCTCAGCACACCGACCTCAGCCTCACGGCGATCGGCCTGGCGACCCACATCCAGTCCCTCCCGCCCGGCACCCGCGTCGACATCAAGACGCTCACCGAGAAGTTCGACGAGGGCGAGGTACGGATCGCCCGCGCGCTACGGGAGCTGGAGGCGTACGGCTACCTCCGCCGGGTACGCCAGCGGCTGGCCTCGGGGCACGTGGTGACACGGACGGTGTCGTACAACAACCCGGGGGCGTACGGAAGCAAGGCCCCCGGCGACGACGACCCACCCGTACCGCCGAAGCCAAAAGCGCAGCCCCCCGTACGCACGGAACCCCCCACCCCGCCCAAACCGAAACCCCCACTCCCCACCCCCACCACGGACAACCCCGAACACACCGCCTCGGCGAAAGCCCTCCTGATCACCCTCCACCTGACGGACGCCCGCCTCCTCCTCCGCCGCAAGGACGTAACGGACCTCACCCCGGCGGTAGCCACCTGGCTGGAGCGCGGCGTCCCCCTGGAAAAGATCCGCACCACCCTCACCACAGCCCTCCCCACCCCCCTCCACCACGCCCCCGCCCTCCTGGCCCACCGCCTCACCGACCACCTCCCCCCACCCCTCCCTCCGACCGCCCCCCGCCCCCACCCGGTCACCACATGCGAAGGCTGCGACCGAGGCATCCGCGCCCCCAAAGGCACCCGCTGCCGCGACTGCCGCCCGACCGAACTCCAGGAGGCCGCCTAGCATGAAAGCGACGATCCTTGCCCCCGGGCAGAGACGAGGAGCGAGCGCCATGACCATCGCACCGGACGACGCGCAGCAGGAAACCTCACGCCATTACCGCGCCATGAGGGACCTCCTCGACTCCATCGACGACACCGTCCCCGGCAAATTCGAGATCACCAAGGAAGGCATCGTCCACAGCATGATGGCGCCCGTCGGACCACACGAACTGACCCTCCTGCGCCTGCGGAAGCGCCTGGAAAAGGTGATGCCGGAGGAGAACGTGGCCCACACGGGCGAGCCCGACGTGGAGGACGAGTCCGAAGGCATCCTGCGTCGCCCCGACCTCATGGTGATCGCTGAGGCGGACATGGAAAGACAAGGAGCTTTCGACCCTCGGACCCTCATCGCCGCCGTCGAAGTCGTCTCCCGCTCCAACCCGGACAACGACTGGGTCACCAAGGTGCGCGACTACCCCCTGATCGGTGTCCCCGTGTACGCCGTCTTCGACCCCCGCACCGCCACAGGCGCAGTCTTCACCGACATCCACCCCACCCCCGAGGGCCCCCGCTACGCCACCCGCAAGGACTTCCTCTACGGCGAGGACGTCACGATCGCCGACTGGACGATCTCCACGGACGGCCTCCCGAGGTACGACGAGTGACAAGGCACCCCTCACCACCCCACCAACACCCCCCGCCAAACCCACCCCGCCCCCACCACGACCCCCGTCAACGCCTCCCGCATCTCCCCCGAGTCGAACCGCTCCCCCGCGCTCCGGACGACCACTCTCCCCGGCCCCCTGCTGTACTTCCGATTCGTCGACACCCCCAAGCTCTCCCACCGCTCCTCCAGCACCCGCACCTCCCCCCGCCCGGCATCGAACCGCATCCGGGTGCGCAGGCGGACGCGGTGGCGGGTGGACCACTCGGCGACGAGGTCGGCCTTCTCGTCGGCGGTGGGTGCGCGGACCGTGAAGGGTACGTCGAGGGCGCGGAGGGAGGCCCGGAGTTCGGGGAGGGGGACCGGCGTCACCCCCGCCGCAGGACGGATCGTGCCCGTGAACTTGTCGCGCAGGCGGCCCATGTCCTCGCACTCCTTCTCAGGGAAGTACAAACATACAAGCGGCCCGGTGGGACCCCCGTTCCCACCGGGCCGCTCAGCGCAAGGGCTCAGTCAGTGATCGTCACGCACGGGAGCCCGACGCTACGGCCGTCGTGCCAGCCCTCGACGCAGATCCGGGTCCCCGGCGGGAAGTTCTGGTTGATGTTCTTGTAGTCGCGGTACGTGGTCCACGCGGGGACGTTCTCGACCTTGGTCCAGAGGTTGATCTGACCGTTCGTGCTCCAGATGTGCGTCTTGATGTCCCGGTTGCTGATGTTGCTGGACCAGACGGACGTCTCGATCTTCCCGACGTACCGGCCGTTCGTGTTGATGGAGAAGCAGGTCTGGTTGTTGCACCACTCCCCGCTGGCCGAGGCGGGTGTGCTGGTCGCGAAGAGCAGCCCGGTCATGGCCGCGGCCGTACCGAGCGCGGCGGCGGTGTTCCTGAAACGCATGGTGGTCCTTCCCCCGACGGAGTTCGACGAACGGCACCACCCTGCTGCGCTCAGGAACCCGAGTCACGCATTTCGAAGTTCCTCAAAACGTCCCCGGCGCGAGGCTCACCCTTTCAGGCGAGCGAACGACGAGTCCAGCCCCCGCTTGACGACCCCCGCCAACGGCCGCTCCACGACCCGGTGCACACCCCAGCTCAGCACCATGAACCCGGCGAGGACGACACAGATCAGCAGCCGCGCGTCGAGATCGTCCCGGAGCCGGCTGATCAGCGTCGTACCGGCGGCGTAGTGCAGCAGGTACAGGGGATACGTGATCGCCCCGGCGGTCACCAGCCACTTCCCCCGCACCCAGTCCAGCTTGCCCAGCGCGATGGCGACCATGACGAGCAGGAACACGGTGAAGATGAGCACCGCCCCACGCCACCCGGACACCCCCTCGACGTTGTCGACGCGATGCCCGATCTCCTTCTGCCCCATCAGCCAGGCCATCCCGAGGATGCCCCACAGGAGCAGGTCCTGCCCGAACCGGTACATGAGATACAGCGCGAGCCCGGCGATGAAGTACCAGGCCCCGTCGGGATTGGCGATCAGCGAGAACAGCGGCCACCCGGCGGACGGCGCGAGCATCGCGGCGGCCCCCCACAGACAGCAGAAGAGCACAACCCGCCGATAACTGAGCCCGACCGCGACGACCACCAGGAACAGGAGGTAGAACCGGAGTTCGGCCCACAGCGTCCAGTACACCCCGTCGACATTGGCGACCCGCGACCCGGACTGGAGCATCGTGAGGTTGACGAGCACATCCCGCGGAGCGAGCCTCTCCCAGACCCCGGGAAACGCGGCCAGCACCCCGGTCGTGAAGAGGACCGCGAACCAGTACGCGGGGTACAGCCGGATCACCCGGGAGACGAAGAACTGCCGGGGCGTCCGCCCCCAGCAGGACATGCAGATCACGAACCCGCTGATGACGAAGAAGATCTCGACGCCGATCCAGCCGTACGAGGCGACCCGGAACACGCCCGGCATGATCTCGGAGACGGGCCGGTCCCAGATCGGGTTGCCGGGCCGGTCGGCCCGCGCGGTCCCCGCGAAGTGGTGCAGCGCGACGAAGAGCGCCGCGAACAGCCGCAGCCCGTCGAGGACGTACAGCCGGGGACGCCGCACCGGCACGGACACCGACGGCTGTGAACGCTGAGTGAAGGTCAGGCCAGTCATTGCCCGTCACCTTACGGAGCGCCCGTAACTCAAGGTGAACGGAAAGAGAAAACCCGTACGACCGAAGTCGTACGGGTTTTCCCAGTGGCCCGAAAGCCAGTGGCCCGAAAGCCGGTAAGAACTAGGCCTTGATCTTGGTGACCTGGCCGGCGCCCACGGTACGACCACCCTCACGGATGGCGAACTTGAGGCCCTCCTCCATGGCGACGGGCTGGATCAGCTCGACGGTCATGTCGGTGTTGTCGCCGGGCATGACCATCTCGGTGCCCTCGGGGAGGGTCACGACGCCGGTCACGTCCGTCGTACGGAAGTAGAACTGCGGACGGTAGTTGTTGAAGAAGGGGGTGTGACGGCCACCCTCGTCCTTCGACAGGATGTACGCCGTGGCCTCGAAGGAGGTGTGCGGCGTGACCGAGCCCGGCTTGATGATGACCTGGCCGCGCTCGACGTCCTCGCGCTTGATGCCACGGAGGAGCAGACCGACGTTCTCACCGGCCTGGCCCTCGTCGAGCAGCTTGCGGAACATCTCGATACCGGTGACCGTGGTGGTGGTCTTCTCGGTCTTGATGCCGATGATGTCGACGGTCTCGTTGACCTTGAGGACACCACGCTCGATACGACCGGTGACGACGGTGCCACGGCCGGTGATCGTGAAGACGTCCTCGATCGGCATCAGGAACGGCTTGTCGACGTCACGCTCGGGCTGCGGGATGGACTCGTCGACGGCCTTCATCAGGTCGAGGACGGACTTGCCCCACTCCGCGTCGCCCTCGAGGGCCTTGAGCGCGGAGACCTTGACGACCGGCAGGTCGTCGCCCGGGAACTCGTACTCGGAGAGGAGCTCACGGACCTCGAGCTCGACGAGCTCCAGGATCTCCTCGTCGTCCACCATGTCGGCCTTGTTCAGCGCGACGACGATGTAGGGGACGCCGACCTGGCGGGCCAGGAGGACGTGCTCCTTCGTCTGCGGCATCGGGCCGTCGGTGGCGGCGACCACGAGGATCGCGCCGTCCATCTGCGCGGCACCCGTGATCATGTTCTTGATGTAGTCCGCGTGACCCGGGCAGTCGACGTGGGCGTAGTGACGCGCCTCGGTCTGGTACTCGACGTGCGCGATGGAGATGGTGATACCGCGCTGACGCTCTTCCGGCGCCTTGTCGATGTTGTCGAACGCGGTGGCCTCGTTCAGGTCCGGGTACGCGTCGTGCAGCACCTTGGTAATGGCGGCCGTGAGGGTCGTCTTACCGTGGTCGATGTGACCGATGGTGCCGATGTTGACGTGCGGCTTAGTCCGCTCGAACTTCGCCTTCGCCACTGGGGTCCTCCTGAAGTGGTTCTGTACGCCTTGGGTTCATCGGCGCCAGGTGATCTTTGCTGTTGGGTCCCGGGCCCCGGGCCTTATCCCCGCGAATGCGGAGGAAAGGCCCGTGAGACACCGGGGTCAAGCCTACGGCGTGGAAACGCGGTGCGTTACTCGCCCTTGGCCTTCGCGATGATCTCCTCGGCGACGTTCCGCGGAACCTCGGCGTAGGAGTCGAACTGCATGGAGTAGCTGGCCCGGCCGGACGTCTTGCTGCGCAGGTCGCCGACGTAACCGAACATCTCCGAGAGGGGCACGAGGCCCTTCACGACGCGGGCACCGGCCCGCTCCTCCATGGCCTGGATCTGGCCACGGCGGGAGTTGATGTCGCCGATGACCTCACCCATGTAGTCCTCGGGAGTGGTCACCTCCACGGACATCATCGGCTCCAGGAGGACGGGACCGGCCTTGCGGGCGGCCTCCTTGAACGCCTGGGAACCGGCGATCTTGAACGCCAGCTCGGAGGAGTCGACCTCGTGGTAGCCACCGTCGAGCAGCGTGACGCGGACACCCGTCATCTCGTAGCCCGCGAGGATGCCGAACTGCATGGCCTCCTGAGCACCGGCGTCCACCGAAGGGATGTACTCCTTCGGGATACGGCCACCGGTGACCTTGTTCACGAACTCGTACGACGTGTCGCCGCCCTCGATCGGCTCGATCGAGATCTGCACCTTCGCGAACTGACCGGTACCACCGGTCTGCTTCTTGTGCGTGTAGTCGACCCGGTCGACGACCTTGCGGATCGTCTCACGGTAGGCGACCTGCGGCTTGCCGACGTTGGCCTCGACCTTGAACTCACGGCGCATACGGTCGACGAGCACCTCGAGGTGCAGCTCGCCCATGCCGCCGATGATGGTCTGGCCGGTCTCCTCGTCCGAGTGGACCTGGAAGGAGGGGTCCTCCTCCGCGAGACGCTGGATCGCGATGCCCAGCTTCTCCTGGTCGCCCTTGGACTTGGGCTCGATCGCGACCTGGATGACCGGCGCCGGGAAGTCCATGGACTCCAGGATCACCGGGCTCTTGTCGTCGCACAGCGTCTCACCGGTGGTGGTCTGCTTCAGGCCCATGACGGCGACGATGTCGCCGGCGCCCACCGCGTCGATCTCCTCACGCTTGTTCGCGTGCATGCGGTAGATCTTGCCGATGCGCTCCTTCTTGCCCTTGACGGAGTTCAGCACGGCGGTGCCGGACTCCAGGCGGCCCGAGTAGACCCGGACGAAGGTGAGCTTGCCGAGGTGCGGGTCGCTCATGATCTTGAACGCGAGCGCGGAGAGCGGCTCGTCGTCCGACGGCTTGCGCTTGACGACCTCGTCCGGGTTGTTGACGGCGTGGCCCTCGATGGCCTCGACGTCGAGCGGAGTCGGCAGGTAGCGCACGACCGCGTCGAGCAGGGGCTGGACGCCCTTGTTCTTGAACGCGGTGCCGCAGAACACGGGGGTGACCGTCACGCCGTCGGACTTGCCGGAGGCGATGGTGATCTTGCGGATCGCGGCGTAGAGCTGCTCCTCGGACGGCTCCTGGCCCTCCAGGAAGAGCTCCATGATCTCGTCGTCGTAGTCGGCGACGGCCTCGATCAGCTTGTTGCGGTACTCGTCCGCGGCCTCGGTGTGCGTGGCGGGGATGTCGACGACGTCGTACATCTCGCCCTTCGCCGCCTCCGCCGACCACACGAGCGCCTTCATGCGGACGAGGTCCACGACGCCCTGGAAGTCGGCCTCGGCGCCGATCGGGAGCTGCATGACGAGCGGGACGGCGCCCAGGCGGTCCGAGATCATGTCCACGCAGCGGTGGAACTCGGCGCCGGTACGGTCCAGCTTGTTCACGAAGCAGATGCGCGGCACGCCGTAACGGTCGGCCTGACGCCACACCGTCTCGGACTGCGGCTCCACACCGGCGACACCGTCGAACACCGTGACAGCGCCGTCGAGCACGCGGAGCGAACGCTCCACCTCGACCGTGAAGTCGACGTGCCCGGGGGTGTCGATGATGTTGATCGTGTAGTCGTTGTCCTCAAGCGGCCAGTGACAGGTGGTGGCAGCAGAGGTGATCGTGATGCCACGCTCCTGCTCCTGCTCCATCCAGTCCATCGTGGCGGCGCCGTCGTGGACCTCACCGATCTTGTAGCTGACGCCGGTGTAGAAGAGGATCCGCTCGGTGGTGGTCGTCTTGCCCGCGTCGATGTGGGCCATGATCCCGATGTTGCGGACCTTGGCCAGGTCAAGTGAAGTGGTAGCCATGAGGGCTCGGTCTTCTCTCGGTCTCGATGGGGGTAGCGACTACCAGCGGTAGTGCGCGAAGGCCTTGTTGGACTCGGCCATCTTGTGCGTGTCCTCGCGCTTCTTGACGGCCGCACCGAGGCCGTTCGAAGCGTCGAGAAGCTCGTTGAGCAGGCGCTCGGTCATGGTCTTCTCGCGACGGGCGCGGGAGTAGCCGACGAGCCAGCGCAGCGCGAGCGTGTTGGCGCGACCGGGCTTGACCTCGATCGGGACCTGGTACGTCGCACCACCGACACGGCGGGACTTGACTTCGAGCGTCGGCTTGATGTTCTCCAGCGCGCGCTTCAGCGTGATGATCGGGTCGTTGCCCGTCTTCTCACGCAGACCCTCCATGGCGCCGTAGACGATGCGCTCGGCGGTGGAGCGCTTGCCGTTCAGCAGCACCTTGTTGATGAGGGAGGTCACCAGGGGGGAGCCGTAAACCGGGTCGATGATGACCGGGCGCTTCGGGGCGGGGCCCTTACGAGGCATTCTTACTTCTCCTTCTTGGCGCCGTAGCGGCTGCGGGCCTGCTTGCGGTTCTTGACACCCTGGGTGTCGAGGGAACCGCGGATGATCTTGTAGCGAACACCGGGCAGGTCCTTCACACGGCCACCACGCACGAGCACGATGGAGTGCTCCTGCAGGTTGTGTCCCTCACCCGGAATGTAAGCGGTGACCTCGATCCCGCTGGTCAGACGCACACGCGCGACCTTACGCAGGGCCGAGTTCGGCTTCTTCGGGGTGGTCGTGAACACACGCGTGCAGACGCCACGGCGCTGAGGGGAACCCTCGAGTGCGGGCGTCTTGTTCTTCTCGACCTTGTCCTGCCGGCCCTTGCGGACCAGCTGCTGGATCGTAGGCACTACTTCTCCGGTTTCTGTGTGCCGATGGTGAAGCTAACCTGGAACGTCGCCGACCCACGCGGTCGGGTGTGTCGGATCCGGCGGACCCCCGCCGCGAGGCGGGAAGAGGCGTGGATCTCGGTGGCCGTACACGGCCCGTGTGCGGTTGAAGGCACGCACAGGAGCCAGGGCACACCCCAGGCACAAGGTCTGAGCGTACCCAGCACACCGACTTCGGTCAAAACGAATACGCAGGGCACGACACGCCGGTGATTTCAGGACTTCGTGCGGACGTCGGCATCCGCGTGGGTATCACCGGCCACGAAGTACGTCGGCCGGTTCTGCACGGCCGTATAGATCCGCCCCACGTACTCCCCCAGCAGCCCCACGCACACCAGCTGCACCGCCCCGATGAACAGCACCCCGATGAACAGCGACGTCCACCCCGGCACCGTCTCCTCGTACGCGTGCGCCCACAGCGTGTAGCCGATCAGGCCCAGGCACACCAGGAACGCGAACCCGCCGAGCCACGTCGCGATCCGCAGGGGCGCCGCCGAGAAGCCGGTCACGCTGTCCACCGCCAGCCGGATCATCCGCCCCAGCGGGTACTTGCTGTGCCCCGCCGCGCGCGCCTCCCGCTCGTACGTCACCTCGCCGCTCGGGAAGCCCAGCCAGGGCACCAGCAGCCGGTACACCCGCTGCTGGTCCGGCAGCGCCTTCAGGGCGTCCACGGCGGCCCGGCTGAGCAGCCGGAAGTCACCGGCCTGCGCGGGCACGGAGGGGCCCGCCAGGCGCCGTACGAGGCGGTAGTAGAGGGACGCCGTCCAGCGCTTGAAGCCGGTGTCGGTGGCGCGGTCGGCGCGGATGCCGTACACGATGTCGAGGCCCTCGCCGCGCGCCAGGTCCAGCATCTCCGGGATCTTCTCCGGGGGGTCCTGGAGGTCGGCGTCGATACTGACGGTGTAGGCGCCGAGCGAGCGGTCGAGACCGGCGGTCAGCGCGGCCTGGTGACCGGAGTTCCGCCTGAGCGTGATCACCCTCAGCTCGGGCCAGCCCAGCCGGAAGGCGTCCAGGAGGACGGCCGTACGGTCCGCGCTTCCGTCGTCGACCGCGACGACCTCGTACGCCACCCCCATCGCGTCCAGAACCGGTCGCAGCCGGTTCACCAGCGCGGGGAGCGCGTCCTCTTCGTTGAACATCGGAACGACGACCGAGAGCACGACCGGCTCGCCCGGTATGCCATCGTCCTGTCTGTCGTCTGCTGGGTCCACGCGCCCCTCCCGAACCTGTGGAGCGGATGTGCGACTCTGGTGCGATCTTATGCCTAGGGGGGAACCCATCGAATGAGTACCACCGCGACCGACTCCGTGGTGACGGCGCCGAAGCCACCGCGCCGCTTCGCGGTGCCCGACGGGGTACGACCGTACCTTCCCGCGCTCGCGCTGTACGGCGTGTGCAAGCTGGTCGGGCTGACCGTCTTCGCGTACCTCCTGGAGTGGACCGGGGACTACAAGACCAAGGATCCCCGCTTCGGCGGCGGCGCGCACTGGTGGGACGTCCTCGCCACCTGGGACGGCTGGTGGTACCTCCAGGTCGCCGAAAAGGGGTACGACCCGAAGCCCCTCCAGCACCTCGCGCCCGGCGGCATGTTCACCGTCCAGCAGGACTCGGTCGCCTTCTTCCCCCTCTTCCCCGCCCTGATCCGCGGCACCTCGGAGATCACCGGCCTCGGCCTCTACGGCTCCGCGATCCTCGTCTCCGTCATCAGCTCCTTCGTCGCCGCGGCCGGCATCTACGCGGTGGTCTCCCTGCTGGCCGGCCCCCGCGCCGGCACGATCGCCGCGGGCCTGTGGGCCATCCTCCCCGGCGCCGGCGTCGAGTGGGCCGTCTACTCCGAGTCCCTCTTCGTCGCCATCGCCTCCTGGACCTGCTGGTGCGTGATGAAACGCCGCTGGGTCGCGGCGGGGCTCCTCGCCTTCCTCGCCGGCCTGAACCGCCCCACGTCCGCCGCCCTGATCGGCGCGGTGGGGCTGGCGGCGCTGGTGACGCTCGCCCGGCGCGAGACCCGCCGGGAACACGGCATCGCCGGACCCGTGTACGCGATGATCGCGGCGCCGATGGGGCTGCTGACGTACATCACCTGGGTCGGCCTCAGCATGGGCGACCTCACCGCCTACTTCACCCTCCAACGCGAGGGCTGGGCGCACTACTTCGACTTCGGGGCGTACACCTTCGACGTCCTGCGCAACACGGCGGTCGGCAAGACGGACTACCTGTTCGCCTTCCCCACGCCGGACCTGATCGCCGTCCTGCTGGTCCTGACCCTCCCGTTCCTCATCGCCCTCATGCTCCGCGCGAAACCCCCACTGGTCCTGGTCGCCTACACACTGGCCTCGATCATCACAGTCCTGGGCACCCAGCAGATGTTCGCCAACACCCCCCGCTACCTCCTCCCGGCGTTCCCCCTGCTCCTGGCCCCGGCGATGGCGCTGGGCCGCTTGAGGTGGACGACACTGGCAACGCTGTTCGGGACGTTCGCGGTGGCGTCGGGCTGGTACGCGCACTACTTGATGTTCGAGTTGGGGATTCCGTAAAGCGCCAACGCACCCCAGCCCTCTCCCCGGCCTGCCCCCCTACGCCGCGATCAGCACCATCAGCAACATGAACGCGGCCCACCCGGCGATGGACAGCCACCCGAGGATGATCCCCGTCATGGCGAACCCCTCGCCGCCCTCCCCGGTCCGCTGGATCTC
This sequence comes from Streptomyces niveiscabiei, assembly GCF_033794345.1. NCBI lineage: Bacteria > Bacillati > Actinomycetota > Actinomycetes > Kitasatosporales > Streptomycetaceae > Streptomyces > Streptomyces niveiscabiei. The sequence continues at coordinate 142,829 of NZ_JARAYJ010000013.1, read as the reverse complement.
GCTCCGAGCCGAGTGCCCAAGAATCACCGCGGGAATCCCCGTCAGCCCCATCGTCATGGTCGTCAGCACCCCGCACACCAGCGCCCCCACGGCCTTCCCGTTGGTCGGCGGCGCGGGCATCGGCCGGAACGTCCGCGGCACATACCCCTGCGGCGGCCCGAACTGCTGCACAGGCGCGGGCCCCTGCGGCAGATCGGCGACGATCAGCGACAGCTCCCCCACGGTCCGGGCCTGATACGCCCGGGCAACCCGCTTCTCCAGCTCATCCGCCTGCAACCGCCCCTCACTGAACCCGGCCCGCAGCACATCCACGGCCCGCTCCCGGTCAGCCGTGGACGCCAGCATCCCCTGCTGCGCCCCCGGAAGACCTTGCTGCCCACCCTGCCCCTGAGCCGGCTGCCACGGCTGCCACGGCGTCGGATACGACACGGGACCTCCCCCGGACGGCACTTCTCTTACCCCTATCATCCCCCAACGCCCGAGACGCGCGCATGGTTCCACACCCCCGCATGCAAAGCCGAAGGGCGGCCACCCCGGAAGGGGTGACCGCCCTCAAGCACTGCCGAGCCCTACGGCCTACTGGTTGTAAGGCCCGTAGTCGTAGTCCTCCAGCGGAACAGCCTGGCCGGACCCGGTGCCGAACGGCGAGTAGTCGATGTCGTCGTACCCGACGGCCGAGTACATCGCGGCCTTGGCCTCCTCGGTCGGCTCCACCCGGATGTTGCGGTAGCGGGAGAGCCCCGTACCGGCCGGGATGAGCTTACCGATGATGACGTTCTCCTTGAGGCCGATGAGGGAGTCGGACTTGGCGTTGATCGCCGCGTCCGTGAGCACCCTCGTCGTCTCCTGGAAGGAGGCGGCCGACAGCCAGGACTCCGTGGCCAGCGAGGCCTTGGTGATACCCATGAGCTGCGGACGGCCGGAGGCGGGGTGACCGCCTTCCTGGACGACCCGGCGGTTCTCGGTCTCGAACTTCGACCGCTCGACCAGCTCGCCCGGCAGGAGCTCCGCGTCGCCGGACTCGATGATCGTCACCCGGCGCAGCATCTGCCGGATGATGATCTCGATGTGCTTGTCGTGGATCGACACGCCCTGCGAGTTGTAGACCTTCTGGACCTCGCCGACCAGGTGGACCTGGACGGCACGCTGACCGAGGATGCGCAGCACGTCGTGGGGGTTGGTCGCGCCGACCGTGAGCTTCTGGCCCACCTCGACGTGCTCACCCTCACTGACCAGCAGACGCGCACGCTTCGAGATCGGGAACGCCGTCTCGTCGCTGCCGTCGTCCGGCGTGATGACGATCTTCTTGGTCTTCTCGGTCTCCTCGATCCGCACGCGGCCCTGGGCCTCGGAGATCGGGGCGACACCCTTGGGCGTACGGGCCTCGAAGAGCTCGACGACACGGGGCAGACCCTGGGTGATGTCGTCACCGGCCACACCACCGGTGTGGAAGGTACGCATCGTCAGCTGGGTACCGGGCTCACCGATGGACTGCGCGGCGATGATGCCGACCGCCTCACCGATGTCGACCAGCTTGCCGGTCGCGAGGGAGCGGCCGTAGCACATGGCACAGGTGCCGACGTGCGACTCGCAGGTCAGGATCGAGCGGGTCTTGACCTCCTCGATGCCGTGCAGGACCAGCTCGTCGATGAGGACGTCGCCGAGGTCGGTGTTGGCCGGGGCCAGCACACGGCCGTCGACGGTGATGTCCTCGGCGAGCATCCGGGCGTACACGGACGTCTCGACGTTGCCCGTCTTGCGCAGCACGCCGTCCTCGCCGCGCTCGGCGATGGCCAGCTTGAGGCCGCGGTCGGTGCCGCAGTCCTCCTCGCGGATGATGACGTCCTGCGAGACGTCCACCAGACGACGGGTGAGGTAACCCGAGTCGGCGGTACGCAGGGCGGTGTCGGCGAGACCCTTACGGGCACCGTGCGTGGAGATGAAGTACTCCAGCACGGACAGGCCCTCACGGAACGACGCCTTGATCGGACGCGGGATGGTCTCGTTCTTCGCGTTCGACACCAGACCACGCATACCGGCGATCTGCCGCATCTGCATCATGTTTCCTCGGGCACCCGAGTCAACCATCATGAAGATGGGGTTCGTCTTGGGGAAGTTCGCGTTCATCGCCTCGGCGACCTCGTTGGTCGCCTGCGTCCAGATCTGGATGAGCTCCTGGGTGCGCTCTTCCTTGGTGATCAGACCGCGCTCGTACTGCTTCTGGACCTTCTCGTCCTTGGCCTCGTACCCGGCGACGATCTCCTTCTTCGCCTCGGGGACGACCACGTCGGAGATGGCGACGGTGACACCGGAACGGGTCGCCCAGTGGAAGCCGGCCGCCTTCAGGTTGTCCAGCGTCGCGGCGACGATCACCTTGGGGTAGCGCTCGGCGAGGTCGTTGACGATCTCGGAGAGCTGCTTCTTGCCCACCGAGTAGTCGACGAACGGGTAGTCCTCGGGCAGCAGCTCGTTGAAGAGCGCGCGGCCCAGCGTGGTGCGCAGCCGGAAGCTGTCGCCCTGCTGCCACTCCGGCTCGTCCGCCTCGCGCACCGGCGGCGTCCAGCCACGCGGCGGGATGGTGCCCACCGGGAAGCGGATGTCGACCGGCGACTGGAGAGCGAGCTCCCCGGCGTCGAACGCCATGATCGCCTCGGGCACCGAGGAGAAGGAGCGGTCCTCGCCCTTGGTGTCGCGCAGCTCGCCGTCGGTGGTGAGGAAGAACAGACCGAGGACCATGTCCTGGGTCGGCATCGTCACCGGACGCCCGTCGGCGGGCTTGAGGATGTTGTTCGAGGACAGCATCAGGATGCGCGCCTCGGCCTGCGCCTCCGCGGAGAGCGGCAGGTGGACGGCCATCTGGTCACCGTCGAAGTCCGCGTTGAACGCGGTGCACACGAGCGGGTGGATCTGGATGGCCTTGCCCTCGACGAGCTGCGGCTCGAAGGCCTGGATGCCGAGGCGGTGCAGGGTGGGCGCACGGTTCAGCAGCACCGGGTGCTCGGCGATGACCTCTTCGAGGACGTCGTACACGACGGTGCGGCCACGCTCGACCATCCGCTTGGCGGACTTGATGTTCTGCGCGTGGTTGAGGTCCACGAGCCGCTTCATGACGAACGGCTTGAAGAGCTCGAGGGCCATCGCCTTCGGCAGACCGCACTGGTGCAGCTTGAGCTGCGGACCGACGACGATCACGGAACGCGCGGAGTAGTCCACACGCTTGCCGAGCAGGTTCTGACGGAAACGACCCTGCTTCCCCTTCAGCATGTCGCTGAGGGACTTCAGCGGACGGTTGCCGGGGCCCGTGACCGGGCGGCCACGACGGCCGTTGTCGAAGAGGGCGTCCACGGCCTCCTGGAGCATGCGCTTCTCGTTGTTCACGATGATCTCGGGCGCGCCGAGGTCGAGAAGCCGCTTCAGGCGGTTGTTGCGGTTGATGACACGGCGGTACAGGTCGTTCAGGTCGGAGGTCGCGAAGCGGCCACCGTCCAGCTGCACCATCGGGCGGAGGTCCGGCGGGATGACCGGCACGCAGTCCAGGACCATGCCCTTGGGGCTGTTGGAGGTCTGGAGGAACGCGGAGACGACCTTGAGGCGCTTGAGCGCACGGGTCTTCTTCTGGCCCTTGCCGGTGCGGATGATCTCGCGGAGGCGCTCGGCCTCCTCTTCGAGGTCGAAGGACTCCAGGCGCTTCTGGAGCGCGGCGGCGCCCATCGAGCCGTCGAAGTAGGTGCCGAACCGGTCGCGCAGCTCGCGGTAGAGCAGCTCGTCGCCCTCCAGGTCCTGGACCTTGAGGTTCTTGAACCGGGTCCAGACCTCGTCGAGGCGGTCGATCTCGCGCTGCGAGCGGTCGCGCAGCTGCTTCATCTCGCGCTCGGCGCCTTCGCGCACCTTGCGGCGCACGTCGGACTTGGCGCCCTCGGCCTCCAGCTCGGCCAGGTCGCCTTCCAGCTTCTTGGCGCGAGCCTCCAGGTCGGAGTCCCGGCGGTTCTCGATCTGCTGCCGCTCGACCGAGACGTGCGCCTCCAGGGAGGGCAGGTCACGGGTACGGCGCTCGTCGTCGACGTACGTGATCATGTACGCCGCGAAGTAGATGACCTTCTCCAGGTCCTTCGGGGCGAGGTCGAGCAGGTAGCCCAGGCGCGACGGGACGCCCTTGAAGTACCAGATGTGGGTGACGGGAGCGGCCAGCTCGATGTGGCCCATCCGCTCACGGCGCACCTTGGCGCGGGTGACCTCGACGCCACAGCGCTCACAGATGATGCCCTTGAAGCGGACGCGCTTGTACTTGCCGCAGTAGCACTCCCAGTCCCGGGTGGGGCCGAAGATCTTCTCGCAGAAGAGCCCGTCCTTTTCCGGCTTCAGGGTGCGGTAGTTGATCGTCTCGGGCTTCTTGACCTCGCCGTGGCTCCACTGACGGATGTCGTCCGCGGTGGCCAGGCCGATCCGAAGCTCGTCGAAGAAGTTGACGTCGAGCACTATGCGTCAATCCCTCTCAGGGTTGTAAGTCATGGGGTCTGAAACGGGGGTCCTGGGGCCGGCCGGGTTCACGCGGAACCCGGCCGGACTCCCGTCAGACCTCTTCGACGCTGCTCGGCTCGCGCCGGGACAGGTCGATGCCGAGCTCCTCCGCAGCGCGGAAGACGTCCTCGTCGGTGTCGCGCATCTCGATGGACATGCCGTCCGAGGACAGCACCTCCACGTTGAGGCACAGGGACTGCATCTCCTTGATGAGCACCTTGAAGGACTCGGGGATGCCGGGCTCGGGGATGTTCTCGCCCTTGACGATGGCCTCGTAGACCTTCACGCGGCCGGTGACGTCGTCGGACTTGATGGTCAGCAGCTCCTGGAGGGCGTACGCGGCGCCGTAAGCCTCCAGCGCCCACACCTCCATCTCACCGAAGCGCTGGCCACCGAACTGGGCCTTACCACCCAGCGGCTGCTGGGTGATCATCGAGTACGGACCGGTCGACCGGGCGTGCAGCTTGTCGTCGACCAGGTGGTGGAGCTTGAGGATGTACATGTAGCCGATGGAGATCGGGTCCGGGAACGGCTCACCGCTGCGGCCGTCGAACAGCCGCGCCTTGCCGGTCGGCTGCACCATGCGGTCGCCGTCGCGGTTCGGGATGGTGTGGTTCAGCAGACCCGCGAGCTCGTCCTCACGCGCACCGTCGAACACCGGGGTGGCGACGTTGGTGCCGGGGGCGACCTGGTCGGCGCCGATCACCTGGAGCCGCTGCGCCCACTCCTCGCCGAGCCCGGAGACGTCCCAGCCGCGGCTGGCCAGCCAGCCGAGGTGGATCTCCAGCACCTGTCCCGGGTTCATTCGGGACGGCACACCCAGCGGGTTCAGGATGATGTCGACCGGCGTGCCGTCCTCCAGGAACGGCATGTCCTCGATCGGCAGGATCTTGGAGATGACACCCTTGTTGCCGTGGCGGCCGGCGAGCTTGTCGCCGTCGGTGATCTTCCGCTTCTGCGCCACGTACACGCGCACCAGCTGGTTGACCCCGGGCGGCAGCTCGTCGCCCTCCTCGCGGTCGAAGACGCGTACGCCGATGATCTTGCCGATCTCGCCGTGCGGCACCTTCAGCGAGGTGTCACGGACCTCGCGCGCCTTCTCACCGAAGATCGCGCGCAGCAGCCGCTCCTCGGGCGTCAGCTCGGTCTCACCCTTGGGCGTGACCTTGCCGACCAGGATGTCACCGGCGACGACCTCGGCACCGATGCGGATGATGCCGCGCTCGTCGAGGTCGGCGAGGACCTCCTCGGAGACGTTCGGGATGTCCCGGGTGATCTCCTCGGGGCCGAGCTTGGTGTCACGGGCGTCGACCTCGTGCTCCTCGATGTGGATCGAGGAGAGGACGTCGTCCTGCACGAGGCGCTGCGACAGGATGATCGCGTCCTCGTAGTTGTGGCCCTCCCACGGCATGAACGCGACCAGCAGGTTCTTGCCGAGCGCCATCTCGCCGTTCTCGGTGGCCGGGCCGTCGGCCAGCACCTGGCCGGCGATGATCCGGTCGCCCTCGTTGACGATGACCTTCTGGTTGACCGAGGTGCCCTGGTTGGAGCGGGCGAACTTGGCCAGGCGGTACGTGATGTACGTGCCGTCGTCGTTGGCGGTGGTGATGTAGTCGGCGGAGACCTCCTGGACCACACCGGCCTTCTCGGCCTTGACGACGTCACCGGCGTCGACGGCGGAGCGGTACTCCATGCCGGTGCCGACGAGCGGGGCCTCGCTCTTGATGAGCGGAACGGCCTGGCGCATCATGTTCGCGCCCATGAGGGCGCGGTTGGCGTCGTCGTGCTCGAGGAACGGGATCATCGCGGTCGCGACCGACACCATCTGGCGCGGCGAGACGTCCATGTAGTCGACCTCGTCACCGGGGACGTAGTCGACCTCGCCGCCGCGGCGGCGGACCAGGACGCGGTTCTCGGTGAAGCGCAGTTCGTCGTTGAGCGTGGCGTTGGCCTGCGCGATGACGAAGCGGTCCTCCTCGTCGGCCGTCAGGTAGTCGACCTCGTCGGTGACCTGGCCGTCGACGACCTTGCGGTACGGGGTCTCGACGAACCCGAACGCGTTGACGCGGCCGTAGGAGGCGAGCGAGCCGATCAGACCGATGTTGGGACCCTCAGGGGTCTCGATGGGGCACATGCGGCCGTAGTGCGAGGGGTGCACGTCACGGACCTCGAAGCCGGCCCGCTCACGGGAGAGACCACCCGGACCGAGCGCCGACAGGCGGCGCTTGTGGGTGAGACCCGACAGCGGGTTGTTCTGGTCCATGAACTGCGACAGCTGGCTGGTGCCGAAGAACTCCTTGATGGAGGCGACGACCGGCCGGATGTTGATCAGGGTCTGCGGCGTGATCGCCTCGACGTCCTGGGTGGTCATGCGCTCGCGCACGACGCGCTCCATACGGGCGAGACCCGTACGGACCTGGTTCTGGATCAGCTCGCCGACCGAGCGCAGACGGCGGTTGCCGAAGTGGTCGATGTCGTCGGTCTCGACGACGATCGTCTGGCCGCTGTCGCCGACCGTCTCGGTCTCGCCCGCGTGCAGCTTGACGAGGTACTTGATCGTCGCGATGACGTCCTCGACGGTCAGCACACCGGCGTCGAGCGGCGCGTCCGCGGCGAGCTTCTTGTTCACCTTGTAGCGGCCGACCTTCGCGAGGTCGTAGCGCTTCGGGTTGAAGTAGAGGTTCTCCAGCAGCGTCTGCGCGGCCTCACGGGTCGGCGGCTCGCCCGGACGCAGCTTGCGGTAGATGTCGAGCAGCGCGTCGTCCTGGCCCTGGGTGTGGTCCTTCTCCAGGGTGGCGCGCATCGACTCGTACTCGCCGAACTCCTCCAGGATCTGCTCGGTCGTGTAGCCGAGGGCCTTGAGGAGGACGGTCACGGACTGCTTGCGCTTGCGGTCGATGCGGACACCGACCATGTCGCGCTTGTCGATCTCCATCTCCAGCCAGGCACCCCGGGACGGGATGATCTTCGCGGAGAAGATGTCCTTGTCGGAGGTCTTGTCGATGGAGGAGTCGAAGTAGACACCGGGCGAGCGCACGAGCTGCGACACGACGACACGCTCGGTGCCGTTGATGACGAAGGTGCCCTTGTTGGTCATGAGCGGGAAGTCGCCCATGAAGACCGTCTGGGACTTGATCTCGCCGGTCTCGTTGTTGGTGAACTCGGCGGTGACGAAGAGCGGCGCGGCGTACGTGAAGTCGCGCTCCTTGCACTCGTCGATGGAGTTCTTCGGCGGCTCGAAGCGGTGGTCGCGGAAGGTCAGCGACATCGACCCGGAGAAGTCCTCGATCGGGGAGATCTCCTCGAAGATCTCCTCAAGACCGGACTTGGTGGGGACGTCCTGACCGGACTCCAGAGCCGCCTCGACGCGGCTCTGCCAGGCGGTGTTGCCGAGCAGCCAGTCGAAGCTCTCGGTCTGGAGCGCGAGCAGGTTCGGAACCTCGAGAGGCTCCTTGATCTTTGCAAAGGAGATGCGCAGCGGGGCAGTGCTGGCGGCGTTGTTCGTATTCGCGGTCGAGGCGGTGCGCGAGGCGGCCAAGAGGGGGTCCTTCCGAGGGCTCGGACTCACTACGCGCTTCCCGGCCCCTCCCCGGCGCACAAACGACGAAAGTCCCAGGTCAGGGCCGTTTCAGTCGCTGATGCTCAAGTGAGGGCAGACCCCTGGTGACGGGCAGGGGATAGCTAACAGGCAGCGCAAAGGGACAGTGTAGCCATCCGGCACACTGATGTCCAGCCCCGATTTTCAACAGCCCTCGTCGTCACTCACAGTCCTCGGCGCGCTTGCCCTGAGCGCACGGTCATCCTGCCCTCTTCGCCGTCGATCCATGCCTCGGATTCGGATCCTTGTGACGACGCGTCCTGAGAATTGCGCGCTGCGTGCTGTTCGTCAAGAGCCCCCCGCCCGAACAGAGGGTGTCCGCAGACACGACGAAGATCACCATACCCCTCGTGAACAGGGGTTCAAGGCAACCGTGGCCACGCTTCCAGGAACGCCGAAGAGCGACCACCCGGATGGATGATCGCTCTTCGCGGTGCTCGCGTTACAGCCCCTGGAGGCCGTTTTTCACGGGCATCTCAGACCTGGAAGGTCTTACTTGACCTCGACCGAGGCGCCGGCGCCCTCAAGGGCTTCCTTCGCCTTGTCGGCGGCTTCCTTGTTGACCTTCTCGACGACGGGCTTCGGCGCACCGTCGACCAGGTCCTTGGCCTCCTTGAGGCCCAGGGAGGTGAGCTCGCGCACGACCTTGATGACCTGGATCTTCTTGTCGCCGGCACCCGTCAGGATGACGTCGAACTCGTCCTTCTCCTCGACGGCCTCAGCGGCGCCGCCGGCGGCACCACCGGCGACGACGACCGGCGCGGCAGCCGCGGCGGTGACGTCGAACTTCGCCTCGAACGCGGAGACGAACTCGGAGAGCTGGATGAGGGTCATGTTCTCGAACTCGGCAAGCAGTTCGTCCTGGGTGAGCGCCATGGTGGCTGCTCCTTCCACTTCTAGATCGGCAGGTGCCGGATGTATGTGTCTGGCGGGCGTGCGGCCCGCTACGACCGCTGCGCTACGGCTGGATGCCTCACGCGGCGGTCATGATGCGAGCCGAATTACTCGGCACCGCCCTGCTCGGCCTGCTTGGCGCGAAGGGCGTCCACGGTGCGGACGAGCTTCGTCGGCAGCGCCTGGAAGAGCTGTGCAGCCTGCGTCTGCTTGCCCTTCATGGCACCGGCCAGCTTGCTGAGCAGAACCTCGCGGGACTCGAGGTCCGCGAGCTTCTTGATCTCGTCGGCGGACAGCGCCTTGCCGTCAAGGACACCGCCCTTGATGACGAGGTTCGGGTTGTCCTTGGCGAAGTCACGAAGACCCTTCGCCGACGTCACCGGGTCACCGGTGATGAAGGCGACCGCCGTCGGACCGTTGAACAGGTCGTCGAGCGTCGAGATCCCGGCCTCGTTGGCCGCGATCTTGGTCAGCGTGTTCTTCACCACGGCGTACTGGGCGTCCGCACCGAGCGAACGGCGCAGCGTCTTGAGCTGCGCCACGGTGAGACCCCGGTACTCGGTCAGCACGGCGGCGTTCGAGCTGCGGAACTGCTCCGTCAGCTCGGCTACCGCGGCAGCCTTGTCGGGCCTTGCCATAAGCGTGGCCTCCTTCCGGGTGATGAGACCGCTCGGAAGGGGCTGGGGAAAACGAAACGCCCCGGCGCAGGCGCACGGGGCGTAGCTCGACCGGGACTCGCACACCGCTCGGGCGGCGAACTCCGGGAGCACTTCCACGATCACCTGCGCGGGTCGTCCGCATATCAGCGGATCCTTCGGCCACCGCACATCCTGACGGACACACGGCGACGACCAGCGGTCTTTGGCTTCTCAAGGAGAGTACGCGACCGGATCGGCGCGGGGCAAATCCGGTCGTACGACGGATACGAACGCCCGGCTCAGGAGGACGGAACCGGGACCGGCGAGCCCTCCAGGCCGAGGTCGCCCTTGCTCGGCTCCAGACCTTCGAGGTCGAGGTCGCCCTCGTCCAGGCTCTCCAGCTCCTTCAGCTCCTTCATCTCCTCGCCGAGCTTCTTGAGCATGTCCATCAGGTCGAAGGTGTCCTTGGCGGCGGGCGGCGTGACCTTGGCCTGCGCGCCGTAGTCGGAGAGCTTCATGCTCATCTTGACCGGGCCGTCGGGGTGGTCCATGACGACGTCCATCCGGACCGGGAGGTCGTCCTTGTTGACCCAGACGTCCGTGTCGTAGCCCGTGAAGCCGGACTTCTCGATGCCCTTGAGGAGTTTGTCGCGGTCGGCGGAGTCCAGGACGTCCAGCGACTTGCTGGACGCCATCATCTCCTTGACCGTGAGCAGGCCCTTGTAGTGCTCCGTGTCGACGCCGTCGACCTTCTCGCTGCCCACGTGCTTGATGTTCGGCGATTCGAGGAGCAGGGCGAGCTGGTCCACCGGGCTCTGGTTCATGTCCTCCAGGCCGGAGGTCATCCGCTTCTGGAGCGCCTTGTCACCGCTGGCCTTGGCGGCGGCCATCAGGTCGAACTTGATCCAGCGCTTGCCGTCCGTCAGCTCGGTGGTGCCCGGCGAGGCGCCCATGTCCATGTACATGACGTTGTTCGCCATGATCATGCGGACGCTCTCGGGGGCGCCCGGCTCGTCCGTGAGACCGTCGCCCTTCATCGTGACGTCCATCACGGTCGGGTCCCACCCCATGACGCCGGTCATCGTCGTGTTGCCGCCGCCCTCCATGGCCTTCGGCATGGTCATGGTCATGTTGACCTTCGCGGACTTCGCCTCGGACGTCTTCTCGAACGACGCCTTCAGCACCTGCGCGGCCGTCCGCTCCACGGTGTCGGACGCGTTCCCGCAGGCCACGGCGCCGGTCAGCACCAGGGCGGTCACACTGGCGGCGGCTGCCTTCTTCCGGACGTTCACAAGTCCCCCCACGGGTCCCAAGGAGCCTCCCCAGACTCCCCTTCATTTGATTTACCTGTATAGAACCTTAGTCCGAGACTCCCTTTACTGTCCCCGACGTTTTCACCCACCCGACAGTTCCCGCACCAGCTCCGAGAAGTCCGCCGTGTCCTTCGCCGGGGGCCGCTCGGCGGTCACCTTCGCGCCGTAGTCCCCGTAGTACGCGGTCTGGCTGTACGGCCCGCCCGAGGCGACGCCCGTCTCCACCTTCTTCACCAGCAGGTTCCGCTCGTCCACCCAGACGTCCACCCGCTCGGTCGTCACACTGGACGCGTCGGAGTCCACGGACCCCGAGTAGTGCGTCGCACGCCGCCCCCGCACCGTCTCCCGGCCCACCTCACGCACATCCCCCGACGCCGCCAGGAGCTTCACCGCGCGGCTGGGGGCCGTGTTCCGGAGCTGGTCCGGCAGGACGGCACCGGCGCCGCCCGCGAAGCGCTCCAGGTCGGCGTACGCGTACCGCACCCACTGCTTGCCGCCGGCCGCCTTCGCGAGCCGCGCGCCCGTACGCGCGTAGTACGCGTCCGGCAGATAGCGGGCCTCCGTCGAGGTCACGCCCGCCTTCCGCATGGTCTCGGCGACGCTGCCCCCGGTGTAGGTCAGCACGAGCGTCCCCGTGAACCCCCGCGCCCACGACACCGCCCCCTCGGCCGTCAGGGACATCAGCTTCCCCATCACCGTGCTCGACTCGACCTTCGCCGACCCGGCGTCCCCGGTGGCCCGCTCGGCGCTCCTGAGGGCCGCGACGGGCGCGCTCGGCGCCGCCGCCCGCGCGCCGGGCTCCGACGCCGTGCACGCGACGCTCCCCAGCAGCAGGGCCGCCGTCGCCGCCCACAGCCCCACCCGCGCCATCGGTCCCCCCCCTGTGCGATCTCCGTTCCCGCACGTTAACCCAGGTCACCGACAACGGGAACGGGCCCCACACCCGAAGGCGTGGGGCCCGTGTCCGACTACGAGGTGAGCGGTGAGGCTCAGACCGCGGCCGGGTCCTCCTCGACGAGGAGGTTGCGGGTGCGGTTGGGGTCGACCTGGATGCCGGGGCCGATCGTGGTGCTGATCGCGGCCTTCTTGATGTAGCGACCCTTCGCGGCGGACGGCTTGAGACGCGTGATCTCTTCCAGCGCCGCGGCGTAGTTCTCCACCAGCTTCTCGTCCTCGAAGGACGTCTTGCCGATGATGAAGTGCAGGTTCGAGTGCTTGTCGACGCGGAACTCGATCTTGCCGCCCTTGATGTCCGTGACGGCCTTGGCCACGTCCGGGGTGACGGTGCCGGTCTTCGGGTTCGGCATCAGACCACGCGGACCGAGCACGCGGCCGAGGCGGCCGACCTTGCCCATGAGGTCCGGGGTGGCGACGACGGCGTCGAAGTCCAGGCGGCCCTTGGCGACCTCGTCGATCAGTTCGTCGGAGCCGACGATGTCGGCGCCAGCGGCCTCCGCGGCAGCAGCACGGTCACCGGTCGCGAAGACCAGGACCCGGGCGGTCTTGCCGGTGCCGTGCGGCAGGTTCACGGTGCCACGGACCATCTGGTCGGCCTTGCGCGGGTCGACACCCAGGCGGAAGGCGACCTCGACGGTGCCGTCGAACTTCGAGGTGGAGGTCTCCTTGGCGAGACGGACGGCCTCTAGCGGGGCGTACAGCTTCTCCCGGTCGACCTTGGCGTCCGCAGCGCGAAGGGCCTTGCTGCGCTTGCTCATTACTGCTCCTGTGAGGTTCTGGAGTCGTGGTTCAGGGCCGAGCAGGCCCTCCCACAGATCTGCGTGAAGGGGGGTGAGGTCAGCCCTCGACGACGACGCCCATGGAGCGCGCGGTACCGGCGATGATCTTCGCCGCGGCGTCCAGGTCGTTGGCGTTGAGGTCGGGGAGCTTGGTCGTGGCGATCTCGCGGACCTGCGCCTCGGTGATCTTGGCGACCTTGGTCTTGTGCGGCTCGCCCGAGCCCTTCTCGACACCGGCGGCCTTGAGGATCATCTTCGCGGCCGGCGGAGTCTTGGTCACGAAGGTGAAGGAGCGGTCCTCGTAGACCGTGATCTCCACCGGGATGACCCAGCCACGCTGCGACTCGGTCGCCGCGTTGTAGGCCTTGCAGAACTCCATGATGTTGACACCGTGCTGACCGAGCGCGGGGCCGACCGGCGGGGCGGGGTTCGCCGCACCGGCGTTGATCTGGAGCTTGATGAGCCCCGTGACCTTCTTCTTCTTGGGAGGCATAGCTCTCCGGGTCCTTTCGATTCGGGTCCTGCCCGCGCTCGGGAATCACCCGGACGCAGGCATACCGCACAACGATAGCGGGTATAGATGCGCGGCCAAAAACCGAGCAGGTCAGACAAGCTGTGACAGCCTGTCTGACCTGGCCGGAAGTGTGTCTTCCAGAAAGAGCTAGTTCTTCTGGATCTGGTCGAAGGACAGCTCGACCGGCGTCTCGCGGCCGAAGATCTCCACCAGGCCCTTGACCTTCTTGGAGTCGGCGTTGATCTCGTTGATCGTGGCCTGGAGGGTCGCGAACGGACCGTCCGTCACCGTCACCGAGTCGCCGACCTCGAAGTCCAGCACCTGGACCTCGACCTTGCGCGACGGCGCCGGCTTGCCCTCGGCCTCGGCCGCCTCGCGGGCCGCCTTCTCCTCCGCCTCGGGCGCGAGCATCTTGACGATCTCGTCCAGCGTCAGCGGGTAGGGGTCGTACGCGTTGCCCACGAAGCCGGTGACGCCGGGGGTGTTGCGGACGACGCCCCAGGACTCGTTCGTGAGGTCCATCCGGACCAGGACGTACCCGGGAAGCTTGTTCTGCCGGATCGTCTTGCGCTCGCCGTTCTTGATCTGGGCGACCTCTTCCTGCGGCACCTCGGCCTGGAAGATGAAGTCCTCGACGTTCAGCGAGACGGCGCGCTGCTCCAGGTTGGTCTTCACGCGGTTCTCGTAACCGGCGTAGGTGTGGATGACGTACCACTCGCCGGGAAGGGTGCGCAGCTCCTCGCGGAGGGCCTCGACGGGGTCGACGGGAGCGGTCTCGACGTCGCCGCCGGACTCCTCTTCCTCGTCGTCGTCCTCGCCGCCCTCTTCGAGCTCGGCGTCCTCGACGTCGGCGTCCTCTTCGAGGTGGACGGCGTCCTCTTCAGCGGCCTCGCCGGCCTCGGCGTCGGCAGCCTCCACCTCGTCCAGGTCCTCGTCCGCGCCCTCGACGATGTCGAGCTCGTCGTCGACGGACTCGACGGCCTCGACAGCTTCGTGGTCGTCGTTCAGGTTCTGGTCAGACACGTGGCTGCTTCTTCCTGGGTTGCATAAGGGTGGAACATGCGAAAGGGGCGCCGGTTTCCTCGGCGCCCTTCGCTGGTCGGCTCAGCCGAAGACGTACTTGGCGGCGTGGCTGAGTCCGTAGTCGATCACCGTGACCAGACCGATCATGATGACCACGAAGACGATCACCACGGTGGTGTAGGTGGTGAGCTGATTGCGCGTGGGCCAGACTACCTTGCGCAGCTCGGCGACGATCTGACGGTAGAAGAGAGCCAGTCGCTTCAGCGGCCCCCGCTTGGCCCGCTTGCCGCCCTTGCGCGCCTTCTTCTTGCTCTCAGGCGCTTCGTCCTGGGCATCAGGCGTGTCGATGGAGCCCACGGCATCCGCCATTCGTCCTCACCTGTTCCCGGGTCGTGGCCGTGCCGCGCCCGGTCTGAGCCGCACGACGGTGCAATGCTGTATGTACCTGCGCACACTTCCTGGAGAAGGAGTGTGAAGCAGGGCCGGAGGGACTTGAACCCCCAACCGCTGGTTTTGGAGACCAGTGCTCTACCAATTGAGCTACGACCCTTTGTGTGCTCCTCAACCTACCGTATCCAACCGGGTGCTTGGTGTGCACCGCTCGTGGCACGGGTGTTGAGGGCCAACGACGGATGAGTGTACGTGCTCAGGGGCCGTGCGTCGAACGTGAAGCGCTCTTGATCGGATTCATCTCGGGTTGCCCAGTCCGTGAAACCGGCGTGCCGGTGGTGTTCCGGGTCTGAAAACATGTGCCGCATGAGCGCTGCAACCTCTCCCACCGAACGCCGGGTCTCGGCCCGCATCGGCGCGATCTCCGAGTCCGCGACCCTCGCCGTGGACGCCAAGGCGAAGGCCCTGAAGGCCGCCGGGCGTCCGGTGATCGGCTTCGGCGCGGGTGAGCCCGACTTCCCGACCCCCGACTACATCGTCGAAGCGGCCGTCGAAGCGTGCAAGAACCCCAAGTACCACCGCTACACCCCGGCGGGCGGCCTGCCCGAGCTGAAGGCCGCGATCGCCGCGAAGACCCTGCGCGACTCGGGCTACGAGGTCGACGCGGCCCAGATCCTCGTCACCAACGGCGGCAAGCAGGCAATCTACGAGGCGTTCGCCGCGATCCTCGACCCGGGCGACGAGGTCATCGTCCCGGCGCCGTACTGGACGACGTACCCGGAGTCGATCCGTCTCGCCGGCGGTGTCCCGGTCGAGGTCGTCGCCGACGAGACGACCGGCTACCGCGTCTCCGTCGAGCAGCTGGAGGCGGCGCGGACCGCGAACACGAAGGTCCTGCTCTTCGTCTCCCCCTCCAACCCGACCGGCGCCGTCTACACGCGCGCGCAGGTCGAGGAGATCGGCCGCTGGGCCGCCGAGCACGGCCTGTGGGTCCTGACGGACGAGATCTACGAGCACCTGGTCTACGGCGACGCCGAGTTCCACTCGCTCCCGGTCGTCGTCCCCGAGCTGGCCGACAAGACGATCGTCGTCAACGGTGTCGCCAAGACGTACGCCATGACCGGCTGGCGGGTCGGCTGGGTCATCGGCCCCAAGGACGTCGTCAAGGCCGCGACGAACCTCCAGTCGCACGCGACGTCCAACGTCTCGAACGTCGCGCAGGTCGCCGCGCTCGCCGCGGTCTCCGGTGACCTCGCGGCCGTCGAGGAGATGAAGGTCGCGTTCGACCGGCGGCGCAAGAAGATCGTCGCGATGCTCAACGAGATCGACGGCGTGTTCTGCCCGGAGCCCGAGGGCGCGTTCTACGCGTACCCGTCCGTCAAGGAGCTGCTCGGCAAGGAGATCCGGGGCAAGCGGCCCGCCTCCTCGGTGGAGCTGGCCGAGCTGATCCTGGAGGAGGCCGAGGTCGCGGTCGTACCCGGTGAGGCGTTCGGCACACCCGGGTATCTGCGGCTGTCGTACGCGCTGGGCGACGAGGACCTCGTCGAGGGCGTCTCCCGGATCCAGAAGCTGCTGGCCGAGGCCAAGTAGGGCATCGCCGGGCGGGCCGTCTTCCTTCGGGGAGGCGGCCCGCCTTTTTGTACGAGCAAACCCACGTTCGGGGAACCGATTACCCGCGCCTCACCCGCGTACGGCAGTATCGGCGAATGCTGAGCCTTTCAGGGGGCCACCCCCCGAACCCCCCGGGTGTACGTGATCTTTCTCAACTCCCCAAGGCCCATCTGCACCTGCACTTCACCGGCTCGATGCGGCCCGCGACCGTGCTGGAGCTGGCCGACAAGTACGGCGTACGGCTGCCAGAGGCGCTGACCGAGGCGCTGACCAGCGGGGAGCCGCCGCAGCTGCGGGCCACGGACGAACGGGGCTGGTTCCGCTTCCAGCGGCTGTACGACGCCGCGCGCTCGTGCCTGCGGGAGCCCGACGACATCCGGCGCCTGGTGCGCGAGGCCGCCGAGGAGGACGTCCGGGACGGCTCCGGCTGGCTGGAGATCCAGGTCGACCCGACCTCGTACGCGCCCCGGCTGGGCGGGCTCATCCCGGCGCTGGAGATCATCCTGGACGCGGTGGAGACGACCTCGCGCGACCTCGGGCTCGGGATGCGGGTGCTGGTCGCCGCGAACCGGATGAAGCACCCGCTGGACGCCCGTACACTCGCCCGGCTCGCCGTCCGCTACGCCGAACGGGGCGTCGTCGGCTTCGGCCTCTCCAACGACGAACGCCGGGGCATGGCCCGCGACTTCGACCGGGCGTTCGCCATCGCCCGCGAGGGCGGGCTGCTGTCCGCCCCCCACGGCGGCGAGCTGAACGGGCCCTCCTCCGTCCGCGACTGCCTCGACGACCTCCACGCGAGCCGCATCGGCCACGGGGTCCGCGCGGCGGAGGACCCCCGCCTGCTGAAGCGCCTCGCGGAGCGGGGGGTGACCTGCGAGGTCTGCCCCGCGTCCAACGTCGCCCTGGGCGTGTACGAGAAGCCCGAGGACGTCCCCCTCCGGGTCCTGTACGACGCCGGCGTCCCGATGGCTCTGGGCGCCGACGATCCGCTGCTGTTCGGTTCCCGGCTGGCCGCGCAGTACGAGATCGCCCGGCGTCACCACGGTTTCACGGACGAGGAACTGGCAGAACTGGCCCGCCAGTCGATCCGGGGCTCGGCCGCGCCGGAGGACGTCAGGGGGAAGCTGCTGTCCGGGGTGGACGACTGGCTGACGGGGCCGGTGTCTTGAGGGCGGGGCGGGGCGGGGGGCCTGGCGGGGGTGGGTTGCCTCGCGGAGACGGGGGCCCAGCGAAGGCGGGAGCCTAGCTGGGGGGTGGCCCAGTGGAGGCGGGGTCCTTGCGGGAGGGGGTTGCCTTGTGGAGGCGGGGGCCTTGCGGGAGCGGGTTGTCTTGCGGAGGGGGTTGGTTTTCTGTCGCGTGGGGGGGCGCTGCTTGAAGCAGACCAGTAGTTCCAGGGGGTGGCCGCCGCCGGGGGGCTGGAGCAGTGCCGGGAGGTTCGTCATCAGGGTCGAGCGGCCCTCGGCGACCTCTTTCTGACGCGGGCCCTGCTGCGCCGCGTGCGTCAGCTCCCTCGCGGTCCGGGCGAACAGGTCTCTGCTGCCGAACAGGAAGAACGTCCCGGCGTGTGTGGCGTGCCGGAAGGTGTCGCGCAGGTCGGCGTGCCCGCTGCGTGCGCGCCAGGCTTCGGCGTACCGCTCGGTTCGGGGCTCGTCCGTGCGGGCGGTCAGCGGCGTGCCTTGGCCCAGGCTGCGGCGCAGTTCCGGCCACTTGCTCGCGCGCAGGCCGTAGGTGTGGTGGACCAGGAGCAGGTCGACGCGTTCGCCGGGCATCTCGATCGGGGGGAGTCCGTTGCGCAGGGGGACATGGACGATCGTGCGGCGGGAGCCGGCCGCGAACGCGAAGAGGCCCGCGAGGAGGTTCAGACCGTCGCGGTCGCCGTACAGGAAGCCGATGGGGTCGGGAGCGGTGAGGGAGGTGTGGCGGAGGGGGGTCCGGGGCCGGACGACTCGGTGGGTGCGCGCCGTGAACTCGGTGAGGTTCAGGCGCATGCGGGGGGCCTCATGGGGTCAGGGTCGGGGGTGGACGGGGGGTGCGCAACGGGGTTTCGCGGGGGTGTCGGCGGGGTGGGTTCGGGGGCTGGGGCGGGCCCTGAGAGGGCGGGTTCCTGGGCTCGGGCGGGCCCGGGGCGGAGGTGCACGGCTCAGACGGGCCCAGGGCGGGCGAGTTCCTGGGCTTGGGCGAGCCCGGGGTGGAGGTACGCGGCTCAGGCGAGCCTCGGGGTGGGCGGGGTGGCGGGAACCTGGGCAAGGCATCAGCTCGCCGGCCTCGCGGGCGCCGGGCGGGTCGCGTCGGCTGTTCCGGCCGTGTCCGCGGGCCGCGTTGCCTCGATGGTGACGGCTGCTCCGGCGTTCCCGGCCACTCCTGCGGTCCCTGTGATCCCCACGGTCCCAGCAGTCCCCGCAGCCGCCGCAGTTCCCGCGACCCCCGCGACCCCCGCGACCCCCGCGACCCCCGCGACCCCCGCGACCCCCGCGACCCCCGCGACCCCCGCGACCCCCGCGACCAGCGTGCGTGCGAGGCAGGACGCGAACGTCGCCGTGTCGGGGCGCGTGTCGGCCGCGTCGTACGCGAACGCGCGCTGCGCGCAGGCGCCGAGGAGGAGGGACGCCGCGGCGAAGGTGTCGACGTCGGGGGCGACGCGGCCGAGGCCCTGCTCCGCACGGAGGTACGCGGCGAGGAGGTCGATGGGGACATGCGGCCCGGTGCCCTTCTCGCGCATCGCCCGGTCGTGCCGCCGCTTGAGGCTGGTCTCGGCGTAGAGGGACGCGGCGATCGGGAAGCTCTCGTCGTAGAAGAGGGACGCCTGGTGGGCGATCTCGGTGAGGTTCTCCTCCAGCGTGCCCCGGCCGGGCTCCGCGGCGAGGCTGCCGAGGAGGGGCGTGAGGCGCGGGAGGCGTTCCGTGAGGACCTGGACGAAGAGGTCCTCCTTGCTGTCGAAGTGCTTGTAGAGGGCCGCCTCGGAGCAGCCGGCCGTCTTCGCGATCTCCTTGGTGGTGGCCCGGGCGAGCCCGGCCGTACGCATCAGGTCGTGGGCGGCGTCGAGGATGCGGGTCCGGGTGGGCCTGGGTTCCATGGGGGCATCCGTTCGGTATCGGCACTTGACGGGTGAGTGATTACTTACCCACTCTAGGAGAAGACAAGGTGAGTGAGTACTCACTCACCCATCATTCCCGATGGGGGTCCACCATGAAACTCACCGTCCTGGGCGCGACCGGCGGCATCGGCCGCGAGATCGTCCGCCAGGCCCTCGACGCGGGCCACGAGGTCACCGCGATCGTCCGCGACCCCGCGCGCCTGACCGTCACCGGCACGCACCTGGAGGTCGTCCGCGCCGACCTCACCGACCCGGAGTCCCTGCTCCCCGCACTGACCGGCCGCGACGCCGTCCTCTCCGGCCTCGGCCCGCGCGGACGCGCGGACGCCGGCGTCGCCACCCGCCTGACCCGTACGGCCCTGACGGCCCTGGAGTCGACGGACGTACGCCGGTTCCTGCTGGTCAGCGCCGCGCCCGTGGGCCCAGCCCCGGCGGACGACGGCCTCCTCGACCGGGGGATGCGCAGCGCCGTCTCGGCGATCCTGCGCCCCGTCTACGACGACCTGCGCGAGATGGAGGCGGACGTCGCCCGCTCCACGACCGACTGGACCTTCGTCCGCCCGCCCCGCCTCCAGGACAAGCCCCTCACGGGCGTCTACCGCAGGGTGATCGGCGGCTTCCCGCGCGCGGGGAGGTTCATCGGCCGGGCGGACGTGGCACACGCGATGCTGGGGATGATCGGCGAGGCGGGGACGGTGAAGCAGGGGGTGGGGGTGGCGTATTGAGGGGGCAGCCGCTCCCCCTCAAAGCCCCGCCCTCAAAGGCTCACGCCCACCATCACCGGCTCGTTCACGAGCGTCACCCCGAACGCCCTCTCCACGCCGGTGACGATCTCGCGGGCCAGCGTGAGGAGGTCCTCCGTGGTCGCCGTGCCCCGGTTCGTGAGGGCGAGGGTGTGCTTCGTGGACAGGCGGGCGGGGCCGGTGCCGTACCCCTTCGGGAAACCGGCGTGGTCGATGAGCCACGCGGCGGACGTCTTGGTGTATCCCTCCCCCGCCGGGTAGGCGGGCGGTTCGGTGCCCTCGCCGAGCCGCTCCCGCACGCGCGCGCGGAACGCCGCGAACTCGGCGTCCGTGAGGATCGGGTTGGTGAAGAAGGACCCGGCGGACCAGGTGTCGTGGTCCTCGGCGTCCAGCACCATCCCCTTGCCCGCGCGCAGCCTCAGCACCGTCTCGCGCGCGGCGCCGAGCGCGACCCGCTCCCCCACCTCGACGCCGAGCGCCCGCGCGGTCTCGGCGTACTTGACGGGCGCCGACATTCCGCCCGCGTCCTCCAGGGCGAACCGCACGCGCAGGACGACGTACCGCTCGGGGTCCGCCTTGAAACGGCTGTGGCGGTACGAGAAGGCGCACTCGGCGGCGGAGAGCGTGACCGTCTCGCCCGCGCGCCGGTCGTAGGCGACGACCTCGGTGATCGTCGAGGAGACCTCCTGGCCGTACGCGCCGACGTTCTGGATCGGCGTCGCGCCCGCCGACCCGGGGATCCCGGCGAGGCACTCGATCCCGGCGAGCCCGGCGTCCACCGCGCGCGCGACGGCGTCGGTCCACACCTCGCCCGCGGCCAGCTCCAGCGTCGTACCGCTCAGTTCGGTCCCGCGGGTGGCGATGCGCAGGGCCGTGCCGTCGAAGCCCTTGTCCCCGACGACGAGGTTGGAGCCGCCGCCGACGATCAGCAGGGGTGTCCCGGCCGCGTCGGCCTCGCGCACGGCCTCGATCACCTCGGCGTCGGTGGTGGCGGTCACCAGGCGGGAGGCGGGGCCGCCGAGCCGGAACGTGGTCAGCGGGGCGAGCGGAGCGTCGTGAAGTTCGAGCACGCGGCCAAGCCTACGAGACGGCACTGACAACGCCGGTCGCCCGCCGGGCACGGGTAAGGGGCGCCTCGCCATGGAGAACGCCCCTTACATCGACGTACGCGTGCGCGCGCCTGTCGTACGGAAAGGCTCAGGCCAGGCGGACGACCGCCCGGGACATGCCGAGGACCTTCTGGCCGGCGCTGGTGACGGTGAGGTCGACGCGGACGGTGTTGTCGTCGAGCTTGGCGGCGACCTTGGCGGTGACCTCGATGAGGGCGCCCTCGTCGTCGTTGGGGACGACGACGGGCTTGGTGAAGCGGACGCCGTAGTCGACGACCGCGCCGGGGTCACCGGTCCAGTCGGTGACGACGCGGACCGCCTCGGCCATGGTGAACATGCCGTGCGCGATGACGTCCGGGAGGCCCACCTCCTTGGCGAACTTCTCGTTCCAGTGGATCGGGTTGAAGTCGCCGGAGGCGCCCGCGTAGCGCACGAGCGTGGCACGGGTCACGGGGAAGGTGCGGGCGGGCAGTTCGGTGCCGACCTCGACCTCGTCGTAAGAAATCTTCGCCGTCATGGGATTCCTCACGCCTCCTCGGTGACCGCGCGGGCCACGAGCTTGGTCCAGGCGGTCACGACGTGCTCGCCGGCCTCGTCGTGGACCTCGCCGCGGATGTCCAGGATGTCGTTGCCGGCCATCGACTTGATCGCCTCGATGGTCGTGGTGACGCTCAGCCGGTCGCCCGCGCGCACGGGGCGGACGTACGTGAACTTCTGGTCGCCGTGCACGACGCGGCTGTAGTCGAGGCCCAGCTGGGGGTCCTCGATGACCTGTCCGGCGGCCTTGAAGGTGATGGAGAACACGAACGTCGGCGGGGCGATCACGTCCGGGTGGCCGAGGGCCTTGGCGGCCTCGGGGTCCGTGTACGCGGGGTGGTCGTCGCCGACCGCCACCGCGAACTCGCGGATCTTCTCCCGGCCCACCTCGTAGGGCTCGGTGGGCGGGTAGCTCCGCCCCACGAAGGACTGGTCGAGCGCCATGGGTCCGGCACCTCTCTGGTTGCTCTACTGACCGGTACTGCCTGTTCAACGACGTGAGGCCGCCCCCGATCTCTCGGGGACGGCCTCACGTACGAGCCTGATTTATCGCGTTTCGCGGTGCGCGGTGTGCGCGTTGCAACGCGGGCAGTGCTTCTTCATCTCCAGTCGGTCCGGGTTGTTACGCCGGTTCTTCTTGGTGATGTAGTTCCGCTCCTTGCACTCCACGCAGGCCAGCGTGATCTTCGGGCGGACGTCGGTGGCAGCCACGTGAGTGCTCCTTGACGAACGGATAGATTGGTTTAACGCATAAAAGAGTAGCCGACTGAAGGACCGACCCCACAATCGGCTACTGTTCGTAGCGGTGACCGGACTTGAACCGGTGACACAGCGATTATGAGCCGCTTGCTCTACCGACTGAGCTACACCGCTGTGATGAGATCCGTTCCCGCCCCGCGACCGGAAGTCTTGCGGCGGGAACCTCTCTCACCAGAGCCCCAATACGGAATCGAACCGTAGACCTTCTCCTTACCATGGAGACGCTCTACCGACTGAGCTATTGGGGCGAGCGAGGAAGACATTACACGCTCCCCGGGCGTTCACCCAAATCCGTTGTCCAGCCCTGTGCGGGCCCGGTTTCCGGCCTGTCACAAGGGTCTCGGGGGCCTCCCCCGCACGGCGGACCACACCGGTACGACTATTTCGTCCCTCCCTGACAGCACCGGACGACCGCCCTAGGCTCGACTCACTCTGTGTGATCTTCCAGCCCCTCGGACCGGGGCCCCTTCGCCGTCCCGAGATTTTGGAGCGCGATGCCCGACAGCCAGCCTCAGCCGTCCCCGTCGCCGTCCTCCGGCGGATCCTCCGGCGGCCGGCAGGACCCGTCGGCCCTCCTGCTGTGCGGCGCCAGGCTCACCGACGGCAGAACCGTGGACGTACGGCTGGGCGGCGGCCGGATCGAGGCCGTCGGTACGGCGGGCAGCCTGACCGGCCCTCCCGCGCGCGGGGGCCGCGTCGACCTCTCCGGCTACCTCCTGCTCCCCGCCCCCGCCGAACCGCACGCGCACGCGGACACCGCGCTGTCCGCCGACACGGACGGGCCGGTGTCGTACGCCCCCGAGGACGTCCAGCGGCGCGCCACCGAGGCGGCCCTCCTCCAGCTCGGCCACGGAGCGACCGCCCTGCGCGCGCACGTGCGCGTGGGCGACGTCCAGGGGCTCGGCGCGCTCGGCGCCGTCCTCCAGGCGCGCCGTTCGCTGCGCGGGCTCGCTGAGCTGACGGCCGTGGCGGTGCCCCGGCTGCTGACCGGGGTGGCGGGCGCGGACGGGCTCGCGATGCTGCGGGACGCGCTGAAGATGGGCGCGGGCGTGGTGGGCGGCTGCCCCGACCTCGACCCCGACCCGACGGGGTACGTCCAGACCGTCCTGGAGGTCGCCGCCGAGCACGGCTGCCCGGTCGACCTGCACACCGACGCCGCCGACCCCGGGCGCCTCGCGCGCATCGCCGCGCAGTGCGGGGGCCTGCGGCCCGGCGTCACGCTCGGCCCCTGCGGGGCGCTGCCCGCCGAGCACGCCTCCCGTACGGCCGACCAGCTCGCCGCCGCGGGCGTCACCGTCGTCTGCCTCCCCCAGGGCTCCTGCGGGGCCGTGGAGGGCCGTGGGACGGCCCCTGTGCGGCTCCTGCGGGCGGCGGGGGTGCGGGTCGCCGCCGGGAGCGGGGCGCTGCGGGACGTCTCCAACCCCGTGGGGCGCGGTGACCCGCTGGAGGCCGCGTATCTGCTGGCCTCGCGCGAGGGGTTGCGGCCCGAGGACGCGTACGACGCCGTCAGCGCGTCCGCGCGCGTGGTGCTCGGGTTGCCGGAGGTGCGGGTGGAGGCGGGGTTCCCGGCCGAGTTGCTGGCGGTGCGGGGGGAGCGGCTCGCGGGGGCGTTGTCGCTCGCCTACAGCCGGATCGTGATTCATCGGGGGCGGGTGGTGGCGCGGACCAGTGCGGTGCGGGAGTACTGCAATTCGGCTGTGGCCGCGGAGTTGGGGCTGCCTCGGCAGGGGCGGGGGGAGGTGTCGTAGGGGGTTGAGTCTGGGGCTCGCGGGAGCGGCGGTGCTGGTCATATTTACTGACCGTCACACTTAATGGGAGCCGTGCGGCGGACGGGGCTTCGCGGGCGTACGGTCGACAGCATGCGCATTGTCATCGCCGGAGGTCATGGTCAGATCGCGTTGCGGCTTGAGCGGTTGCTCGCCGCGCGCGGGGACGAGGTCGCGGGGATCGTCCGCAAGGCCGAGCAGGAGGACGCGCTACGCGCGGCCGGCGCCGAACCGGTCGTCCTGGACCTGGAGTCGGCGTCCGTCGAGGAGGTCGCCGGGGTTCTCCGGGGCGCCGACGCGGCCGTGTTCGCGGCGGGCGCGGGGCCGGGCAGCGGGGTCGCGCGCAAGGACACCGTCGACAAGGGGGCGGCGGTCCTCTTCGCCGACGCGGCCGTACGCGCGGGCGTGCGCCGGTTCCTCGTCGTGTCCTCGATGGGCGCGGACGCCGGGCACGCCGGGGACGAGATCTTCGACGCGTACCTGCGCGCGAAGGGGGCCGCCGACGCGTACGTCCAGAGCCTGGACGCCCTCGACTGGACCGTCCTGCGGCCCGGGGGCCTCACCGACGACGCCGGGACCGGGCTGGTGCGCCTGGAGGCGCGTACGGGGCGCGGCATGATTCCGCGCGACGATGTGGCCGCCGTACTCGCGGAGTTGCTGGAGACACCGGCGACGGCGGGGCTGACTCTGGAGCTGGTGGGCGGTTCCACGCCGGTGTCCGTGGCGGTGAAGTCGGTGGCGGGGAACTGACGCCGGGAACCGACGGGGCCTCAGGGTCGTTGCAGGACTGAGGGCGTGGGTCAGAACAGGGGCATCTGGCCCGGGAACTCCGGGACCGTGAAGCCGTCCAGCGACGGCTGGGCGGCGCCGAGCTGGGCGGGGCGGCGGGAGCCGGGGCAGGACGTCAGCTCGCCGGCCTCACGGGCGCCGGGCGGGTCGTGCCGGGCGAACCGTCCGGCGACGACAGCGATCTCGCGGCGGCACTCGGGGCAGGTTCTGCGGCGGCTGGACATGAGGTCAGTGTGCCTCAGTGGGCCACGCGGGTACGGCCTGGCGGCACGCTGCGCGGCAGCGCGGAAAAGTGCGATCAGCTCCCTAGCATCCGGTGCCGTGTCACACACCTTCGAGGAACTGGTGCAACGTCAGCGCGCCGCCGACGAGGCGCATACGCGCGTACGGGACCTGCTCGACAGCTACGGCTCCCCCACGGCCGCCCCGTGGTCCGAGACCCGGACGGACACGTACGAGACGGCCTGGCGGGCCTGGCGTGATCTCGCCCGCGACACGCAGGCGGCGGTGACGGAACACGCCCGCGCCGGGGAACGCCCCCGCAGCGAGATCGAGGCGGAGGTGAAACGGACCGCACGCGAGCCGGCGCCGTAGGGGGTGTGATCTTCTTCATGAGCCGTCGCGGGGGCGCCCATGACGAAGGGCCCGTGATCCACTGCTTGAGTGGATCACGGGCCCTTGCGTTCCCGTGTGGCGGCGCCAGGATTCGAACCTGGGAAGGCTGAGCCGGCAGATTTACAGCGGGCTGGCTCTGGGGGCCCTGACCAGGAAATTCGGTTCCCCCAGGCATCCCCGGGGGACGCCTGGGGGAACCGCCGCTCCATGCGCTTGCTCATCAGTGCGACCGTGGCCCCTTAAGCGGGGACGAGCTTCCGATTACTCCAGCTTCCGCGAGAATGAAGACGGTCGCCTTCGAGCCCATCCATCCCACGCACTTTGAGATCATTCCCACCACCACCTCATGGATCTCCATCTTGCCGATGCGCTTCCGCATCTTGATCACCTTCGGTTCGATCACTCGCGTGATGAGCCAGTTGGTGCTCCACGTCAGGACGATCCCGACAGAGAGGTAGATCGCCAGCAGCTTGCAGTCAATCACCCACGGAAGCCCCAGGATTGAACTGGGACCACCCCCCATAAGGGGCCACGGACGTACGCAGTACTCGAACCGGACGACGACATGAGGCCTGTGGTGCCCCGGTGGTTTGCCTGGCGTGCCACACCGCCAAGCCGGGTAGTAACTGATCGTGTAACGATTGAGTCACTTGGGTGATCAACGATGGAGCGCTCCGGCCCGAACCTCCGTAGCCTCGACCACCCGGCAAAGGACAGCACGCACGACCCCCCTATGTCACACCATGGTGCGACGATGGGGCTAGACGCAGGAGAGGGGTGTAGCCGTGACCACAGCCGTCCGTGAAGACAGCGCCCTAGAAGTGCGCATCGCCCCCACATCGTCTCGCCTCGACCTCAAGACCTACACCCAGATTCTTGGTGAGGTGAGGTTGTCCCTTGAAGAGGTCGATCGAACAGCCCTACCGGTGCGCAGCCCTCGACTTCGGTGGGCAATCAAAGGCATGACAATGGGCAGGGACATTCGGATTATCCTCGTCCCGGCCATTGTCCCCGCTAAGCGGTCGCTACAGTCCATTGCAGCTCCGCTAAACGGTTTCGTTGACGGCGTTGAAATGCTTACCGAATCGCCAAAGATTCCTCCGTTCTTCAGCGAGCGAACCGTTGCCCGCGTGGGACATATCGGGAAACATATTGGCCCCGGCGGAATTGAGCAGGTTGCGGTTACCAGTTTGAATGGCGATCATCACACAGCCGTCGTTGATGAAGGTACCGTAACCAACGCTACACAAGCCGTCCTTCCGGCTAAGAGCGCATTTTCCAGCGTAACGGGAACACTTGACGTTCTGAGTCACAGCAGGGGTAGCTCGCCGAGGGCCTTGATTCGCGATCCGAGAACCCGACACGCCGTTCGCGTTGTCGCTCATAGCGATCATAGCGAGATGCTGCGAAGCGCGTGGGGGCGTCGCGTTATTGCTTCAGGAGTCCTACAGAGGAATTCGGAAGGGCAGGCTGTTTCTTTGCAGATGACAGATCTTGAAGTCCTTCCCGATCCCCGAGGCCCCATCGACCCGGCAAGCATCCTTGGCATCAACCCTCGGATAACGGGTGATCTCAGTACCGAAGAATACCTGAAGCAGGTGAGAAGTGCCTGAGCCCTTGGTGTACGTTGACGCAGATATCTTCTTCAACGTCATAAAGAAAGAAAAGGGCTTGTGGCCAAACTCTTATAAGGTTCTTCGAGCGGCCTACAGGGGCGACATCCAGCTAGTCGCTTCGACGCTTCTGCTTGTCGAGCTGAACGGCAAAAAGGGTGACGTAGACCCAGATGAGCGAGACCGCATCGTCGATGAATATCTAGAGAACCTCGAAATACAGTGGGTTGAGGTCGACATACTGATTGCCAGGGAGGTTCGCCAGCTCGCAGCGAATCACGGACTCAGGGGTCCCGACGCTACCCACCTTGCCACGGCGATTCGGATGAAAGCCGACTACTTCATTTCGAGAGATAAAGCCTTCCCTTACGGGGAGACCATTGGGATAACACATATTACGGGCCCCCGAGAGCTTTGGAATCCGACTACGGATGACGTAGAGATTGACGCATTAGCTGCTGCGGAACTAGGATCCTGAGAACCTGACTGCGGCACCTGCGACGTGGCGCGAGCGCAGCACTGACCGTTAGCCGAACAGTATTTTTGGTCGCCGGGAAGACCAAGGGCGCTCATTCACTGCCCAACGCTGCGATCACGCCCGCAGGATCGCCGTGGTACGTAAGGTGCGGTTCGCCTGACCCCGGCGGAATGAAACGGGTGCGGTAGCGCTGAAGGTCGCTCTCGGAAAAGTAGATCGAGTTCGGATCGTCGGCGTGGAACTCGTTGCGCTTGTTGATCCTTGACCAGAGTTCGTCATGGCTCGCTTCGAGATAGACCAGTATCGAAGTCGCGCCGGCGTCGGCCGCGATGGCTCGCCACCGAGCGCGATCTTCCGGAGTCCAGAAGCCATGGTCAACCACGACATCACGCCCTGACTGAAGCAGGTCGCGCAACTCAACCGCGACATCCTCAAGGACGGGTCGCTCAAGGGTGGGGAAAGTGCCCCGCGGGAAGTCCACCCCGTACACGCCGTGCCGACGGTACATCTCCTCATCCGGGCACAGGCGTACGAACCCGCGATCGGTGAGGACTCGGGAAAGCGTGGTCTTGCCGGAGCCGGGGAGTCCAGCCATGAGGACACAGAACGGCGAACGTGTGGTCATCGGTCTCGTGAGGGTCTGGGAGATCGTGAGGATTTCCAGTTCGGCTTCAGGTTCGAGCGTGCCGGTACGGCGAGCGGCGAGTAGAGCGCCCATCCGATCTTCAAGCACGCTCAAGAGCGTGTCATCCAAGGTCGTCACGGGGAAACCTCCGATTCCGTCCGCCAGGTGCGACCAGGGCCACCGAGGTCAACACCGTATTCCACAACGTTGTTCTCGCTGTCGATGAACTTCGCGGTCATCACGACCACGGGTTCCGCTGGCGGGTTCTCCGGGTCCAACTCCAAGAGCTGGGTGTCTTCCGCTGTCAACAGGCGCGCTGAGGCGGTGTCGATCCGATGACTGATCGGGAGGCCGGTCGCCTCAGCAATGAGTTGGAGTGAGGTCCCCCCGGTCAGCCGCTCGCCCTTCGCCAACTGCGGGATCAGCTTCCCGTATCGAGCCGGGATCCAAGACGTACTGTGCGCCACGATGCCGTGCCGGTCCCGATACACCCGGCTCCGACGAATCACGTCGGAGCGAGGCTCGATGCCGAGCGCCTGCGCCACATCGAGAGGCGCAGGGACCACGCCAGCCTTGTGCGAGTCGGACCGTTCGCCGGACCCCCAACTTGATCCTGTGCGGCGCCCCCGGTCCTGACGCTGAGATCCCGACGACATCGGGCCCGGCTGGTCTAGAACTTCCGTTCCGATCCCGTGGATGCCCCGGACCATGCCCTCATTGCGCAGCTTGCGCAACGCCTTCTCGGCTGTGGCCGTGCTGACGCTCCACTCTTCCGACAGGTTCTTGATGCTCGGCAGGAGCGTTCCCGGCGGTAGTTGGCCGGACGTGATCAGCTCCGCGTAGTGGGCGGCAATCTTCGCGTACGGCGCCCGATTGTCGGCCTGACCGGCCATTTCACCTGCTCCTTCGTCTCGGTTCCCTGAGGTTCCCTAGCTTACCGCTTGACACCGCAGGGAACCCTAGGGAACCTTAGGGATGTGCCCGCCGGTCGGAACGCCGACCGAGGGTCACCGTGTCCCGGTATGCCCGCATTGAAGCACGGGCGCACCGCCTCGGAACTGCACCAACGCCCGGAGGAAAGCCCGCAGGGGTCAGTACGAAGTCAGCGTCAGTTGTTTGAGAATTCAATAGGGATTCAAGGTCGACGGGGTGTGACTCCCCGTCCCCGTATCGGCCCGGGTGACGGCCGATGGCGGCCCCTTCGTGGCGGGTGAACCTGTCCCGCCCTGCGTGTCAGCTCTGGAGAACAGCCCTCGGGATCATCCCTCCCTCACGGGAGGTCAACCCGTCGGCTGCCACCTGGTACGCGCCGCCCTGCTGGCGTCAGAGCAGTGACGATGACGCGCCCGATGTTCCCGGCTCGGGGCCGGTCCGCTGTGGCAACGGCGTACCGGTGAAAGCCGTGTCCCTGCTACTCGCGGGAGGTCGGCATGGGCCGACGACATACCTGAGGCGCCGCCGGGATGAACCGGCCGGCGGCGCCTGAACGACTTCCCGGTTCGCCTCTTCCTGGCTTCGCAGCGCTCGATGCTGCGCCGGTTGCCTCCCTCGCCCGTCCGGCCCGCGCCTGTGCGCGGCGGCCGTACGGGCGGGGCGTGGGGAGCCGGATCCATCCGCTTCAACGGCTCGCGGCTCCGGTGCTGGAACACCGGAGCCGCTGTTGTTCGGGCCGTTCCCGTCTCACTGGAGTCCGTCCCATGAAGTACATCGTTGCTGGTCATCAGGCTGTTACTGCTACGGAGTTCGCGGAACTGGCACTGGGCACCCCGCTGGAACTGTGGCTCGGAGTCGAGGGCGAGAGCGAGACGGAGCGCGCGGCCCGCTTGGACGCGGCCCGCGACATCCTCACCGACCCCGAGTTCCGCAGCCTGCCCGACGACCTGATCCGCCTGGCCGCGCGGGTGGTCGACGAGAACCCGGACCTGTTCAACGTGGTCCCGCTGGCTCGCCCCGCCCGCCGCCGCGTTGCGCGTCGGGGGGTTGCGGCATGAGCGAGGCTGTGACGCTCGATGACTTGGCCGTGGCCCTGCGGGCACTGCGTCTGCTGACCGTGGACTTCGGGCATCTGCCGGCGCCGGTAGTGAACGTGACCGACATCTTCCCCGACCAGGTCAAACTGAGCTTCTACGACGACTTGGGCGCGTTCGAGTCGTGGCGTGAGGCGCTGGGCATCGCCCCCGGCGCCGTGGTCCATGGCCTCCAAAGCGACGGCCTTACGCGCGTCCTCAAGACGTCTGTCGAGTACGCGGGCGCCACGCTGGAACTGACCGGCTTTGCCGAGGTTCCCGCCCCGGAGCTGTCCGGGGCTTCAGCCTGATGACCGCGTGGGGCAAGTGCTTCGACCCGAACGGCGCCCGGCTCGGCATCCCCACGTGGCCGTGGCGGTGTGCGCCCGACGGGCTCGCGACCAGACGGCAGTTACGGGCCCGCGGCCTGCGCCCCGGCGGTCAGCCGATCGCCGGCCAGATACTCCGGCCCCGGTACCGGCGCGGGCCGCTGGTCGCCTACCTCTACCGGCTCGACAAAGCGTTGCCGGTCCGGCCGATGACCCCGGCCAAGCGCCGGGCACTGGCGTGCGCGATGCAAGCGCGCCGCACCTGCCCGCAGTGCCGCCGGGACGCCGGATACGTCATCCCTTCATCCCTCGGGGTCTGCGTCCCCTGCGCCTACCCCGACGACTAGAACAAGGAGTGATCACATGGACTGGAAGAAGGCCGCCCGCCGGGCGGTGCACTGGAGTCTGCCGGCCGGTCTGACCGGCCTTTCGTTGGGCTGGACTGTCTACGCGGTCGGGGAGATCCTCTCTCACCAGGCTCCGGCGCCGCTCGCCTACACCGTGGCCGGCATCTATGACGCGGTGTGGCTGTACGCGCTGGCCATGGAAACCGCGCACCGCCGCCAGGGCTCCAAGGCGACGCTGCCCGCCACGCTGGGGTGGCTGTTCCTGGTCACCTCGGTCGGCGTGCTGTTCACCCACGGCCTGCTGTACGCATCGCCGGTCGTCGCGGTCATCGGCGCGGTCGTTCCGGCCGCCGCCAAGGCCACGCTGATCATGGCCGTGGAACGGGAGGCCACTCGGATCTCTCCCGCGGCGCAGGCGCAGATCGACGCGGTGCGCAGCGCGACGCGGGATCAGGTGGCGATCGGCCGCGCGGTCACCCGGGCCAAGGCCGACCGGCACACGACGGCCGCCGCGTTGGAGCGCGAGGAGCGCAAGGCCCGCGGCAAGGCGCACAAGGTGCGCCACGAGGCAGCCGAGAAGCTGACGAAGCTCACCACAGAGCACCCGGCCACCGACTCCCCCGAGGAGATTCCGGCGCTGTTCTCGGATGAGGACCTGGCCCGGGTGCTGGGCCAGTGGTCGGACGGGGGCGTGTCCCCTGCCGTGTCCCCGGGTGTGTCCCCCGTGTCCCCCCAGGTCGGCGCCGTGTCCCCGACACCGGAACTGACCGGCTCGCAGGGCGAGGGACACACCCCGCTGGATTGGTCGGGCCTGGCTCAGGTCGCGGTGGTGGCCGGCGTCGACACCCCCGAGCCGGGCGAGCCGCTGAGCGAGGAACAGCTCACCGTCGTCCTGCGGTGGCTGCGCCACTCCGAGAACCCCCCGCTGTCCTACCGCAAGGCCCTGGCCGCCTACCGCGCGGCGGGCTTCTCTGCGAAGGAAGAGCGGGTGCGCAAGGCGTACGCCGCGCTGATCGACGCGGAGGACGCACAGCCGTAACCGGCGTCCGGCACACATCAATGAGGACCAGCCCACGCCAATTGGGCTGGCCCTCGTTGCGACTGCCGGAAGCAGTCGAACCCCAGTGAAGCAGACCTGGTGAGCCCCGGCGAGCGGCACGCTCGCAGACCCGGCGCAGACCCGGAGAGCTGACCCGCACAGCACCCTCAACCACCCCTCCCATCAAGGAGTCTTGCTGTGTCCAGCCGTACCCGATCCCGCGGCGCTGCGGGTGTCCACACCATTCGTATCCCGCATCAGCGCGGGCGCCGCTCGCAGCCCTTCTTGATCGTCGTTCCCGACCGACCCTCCCTGACTCGCGAGGCGTTCGGCTTCCTCGGGCGGGCGCTGTGGCGCTTCCGCCGCGCACTCGCCCCCACCGGCTTCGCCGTGCTCAGCCTGGTCGTGACCGCCCTCCTGCACATGCTGGGTTGGTGGTCCGGGCTGGTACTCGCTCCGCTGGCCGTGGCCCCGCTGGTCTGGCTCGGCATCATGCAGCACCGTCGGCCCGGCCACGGTTCCACGCTGGCCTGGCGTATCGCGCTGGCCGCGCTCGCCACCCTCGCGGGTGCGTGGGCGGCGCTGGCCGCCGGGTTCGGCCCGCTCGCCGGCTCGCTCGGGCTGGTCTGGCTGCTGGGCCTGATCATCGCTCAGTCCGCCTGGCTCATCGTCCGCCGCACCCACTGACCTGAGGAGATTGTCTGATGGCGCAGAACACCAACGGTCAGCGCGGGCAGCGACCGCAGCCCACCCGGGCCCGCACCAACGGCAACGGCAACGGGCCCAAGCCGAACAAGTTCGCCAACGCGGGAGCCGGTATCGGTGCCGCGGCCGGCGGATTCGTCGGCGCGATGGGCAGCTCGTTCGTCCCGCCGATCAACGTCACCGTCAACAACACCAAGAACCCGGGCGACGCCCGGGGCGGGGGTGGTGGCCGCGGGCACTCCGATTCTCTGCTGCCCGCCCCGGAGTTCGGCTCCCCGGCACAGGTGCGGAACTACTGCAACAGCCTGCGGGCGGCCGGCGTGATGCTGTCCATCGAGGTGGCCATGGCTGCCGAGATCATCCAGGGCGTATTGGCGGCCGTGCCGGACCCGGAGGGCCGCGCGTTCGGCTCCCGCATCCGAGCCCGGAAGGTCTCCCGCAAGATGCGCAAGTCCGCCGACGCCCTGCGAGACGCGGCGAAGAACGCCGCCTCCTGCTACTCGATCTTTCAGCAGGAGTTCGAAGAAGAGATCAACCGCGTCCGTCACCGCGCCCGCAAGCCGGCACAGCCGGTCATGAACTGGGCCCAGCAGTAAGGAGGTTGGGCCATGGCCCGCGACACCAACATGAGCGCCTACTACCCCGACGGCGGCATGCCCGGCTACCTGCCGCAGATGCAGGCCGGGCCGGAGAACGGCACCATCCGCGCCTACCTCCTGCACCGGGCCAAGCCGCACCTGCCGCCGTGGCTCGGCTGGCTGGCGACCGGCGCGGCCGGAGCCATCGGACACGAGAAGTGGCCCGACAGCGCGGCGGCCGGCGTCGGACTCACCCTCGCCTCCGTCGCCCTCACAGGGGTGGCGTGGGCCGCGGGCAAGGGCATCAGCAAGCAGCGTCGCTTGCACTCGGCTGTCACCGTGGCCGCCGGGTCGGCGTGGGTCACGGCCGCCTGTCTGGCCGGACCCACCGCCGGGCCGATCGACGACCTGTTCCTGATGGGCGGCCCGGCGGTCGCGCTGTCGTGGAACGTGCGCATGGTCATGCGCCACAACCCCGACGGCGCCACCGGGAGTTCAGACGGGGGCCTTCTGGAAAAGGTGGGCCTGGCGCGGGCGCAGATCGGTGCGGCAAAGGTGGAACCCAACCGGGTCACCGCGCCGATCGCGTTGCAGCCGGGTGAGCAGACCAACGACGACGTCGCCAAGGCCCTGGTCCGGATCGCGTCCGCGCTTGACCTGCCGACGTCCGCCGTGCGCTACACCCCCGACCCCGGCTCCGTCCGCCGCGGCGAACTGGTCATCGTCCCCGAGGACATGCTGTCCGAGGTGGTCGAATGGGAGGGCCCCTCCAACCTCGGGGGGTCGATCGCCGATCCGCTGCTCATCGGCCGATACGACGACGGCGCCCCGTTGCACCTGTGGCTGCCGGGCGACCCGGACGCGGGCCGTAACTCCACTCACGTCCTGATCGCGGGCGGTACCGGTTCGGGCAAGGGCGACGCCGCGCTGAATCTCCAGACGGAGATCCTTTCGCGGCGGGACGTCATCATCTGGTTCTCCGACCCGAAGGCGTTCCAGGACTTCGCCCCGCTCCGGCCGGGTCTGGACTGGGGTGTTGAGGGCGGCAGCCAGACGGAGGTCATGGTGGCGGCCGTCGAAGCCGTCATTCCCGCCCGCACCCGCTGGCTCGGAGCCCACGGCTACCGCCAGTGGGTACCCGCGGCAGCCCAGACGCAGAACGACCCCGAGCACACCTGCCGCCCCGACGGCCGCGCCTGCGGCTGCGAGGGCATGCCGTTCCTGGTCACCTGGTTCGAGGAAGCCGCCAACACCCTCCGCGCGCTCGGGGACGACACCTTCACCGGGATCGCCCAGGAAGCCCGCTCCGCGGGCATCTCCCTGATCGTCTCGTTGCAGCGGCCCTCGTACGACCAGATGTCCACCTCCACCCGCGCCTCCCTCCCGTCCGTGATCGCACTCGGATGCGACCCCCGCGACGAAGGGTTCTCGCTGCCGGAAACGGTGCTGGACGCGGGCGCCCACCCCGGCGCGTGGGGCAACCGCCGCCCCGGCTACTGCTACGTCGTCTCCCCGGGTATCCCCGAGGACCGTTACCCCTCCCCGGGCCGTACGCGCCGCTTCACCACCCGCGCCGTGGCCGTCATGGAGCAACTGGCCGCGTGGGCGCAGCACAACGGCGCCACCGCCGACCCCGTCACCGCGGGCGCCGCGTCATCGGTGGCCGGACGCGCCTACACCGGCCGCCCCACTGCAGACAGCGACGACCAGCCCCATCAACCGGCGGCCCTGCGAGCCGTCCCGGAGGAGGACGACATGGAACAGGGCGGCTTGCTGGTCGACCCCGAAGACCAGGACATCGACCCGGAGGTTGACCTCCCCGAGCCGGAACAGGGCGACGACGCCCCGATCTTCGGGCAGGAAGCCGGGCACAAGCCCTCCCCCGAGGAGGCGCGGCGGCTGTTCGCTCAGGCACTGGCAGAGTTCGAGGACGAGGGCCGCATGGTCGTCGGCCCGAAGGACTTCACCGACTGGTGTGACCGGCACAGCCTGTCCCGTTCCTGGGTCTCCCTGCGCCTCAAAGAGGCCGCTCAGGAAGGACGGTTGGACGCCACCAACACCACCGGCCGGTGGCGCATCGTCCCCGCCCTCACAGCCGCCTGACACCCGTAACGCGTTACGCCCGCCTAACACCCAAACCCCTAGGCAGGCGCACGTGTTACCCGCCCTAACAGCGGCCGATCACACCCCCTAACACCGTCACGTAACACTCCGCCCGTGGGCCCGCGCACACCCTTGCGCGCGGGCCCACGGCCGTCCCGGAAGGAGTCCGCATGGGTCACCTCGAACGGCCCGCGGCCGTCGAAGTCCACCACCCCCAACCGATCACCATGTACCCGCCGATCCCGGCGCCGCTGGTTCCCGTGCAGCCGAACACGTCCCCGGCGGTGCAGTCGATCGTGCTGCCCGACGGCCAGGTCGTCACCGGCTACAGCCTCACCCCCGTACCCGCCCCGCTCCCCGTACCGGTCGCCACGCGGCCGGCCGTCTCCCGGACGGCCGCGAACATCGCCCTCGGGGGCATCGGGTTCGGCGCGGTGTGCGGCGGACTGTTCCTGCTCACCTCGTTCATCGCCGCCCTGACCGCGTTCATCACCCAGCTCATCACCCTCGCCGCGGTCATCTTCGGCGGCTGGATCGCCATCCAGATCTTCGGCGCCACCGGCCACCGCGACAGCAGGACCACGGTCAACATCCGCAAGGCCGTCATCAAGCGCAGCCACTTCCACGGCTGAGAAGGAGACAGAGCATGTCGTTCGGAGAGACCCCGATCACCATCATCGGCAACCTGACCGCCGACCCGGAGCTGAAGTTCACCGCGTCCGGCCAGGCATTGGCCAAGTTCACCGTGGCGTCCACCCCGCGCACCTTCGACCGCGAGGCCAACCAGTGGAAGGACGGCACGTCCACGTTCTTCCGCTGCGCCGCCTGGCGCGCGCTCGCCGAACACGTCGCCGACTCGCTCGGCAAGGGCTCGCGGGTGGTGCTGTCCGGGCGGATCCGTCAGCACGACTGGCAGACCCCGGAGGGCGAGAACCGCTCGATGCTCGCCGTCGAGGTCGACGAGATCGGCGCCTCGCTGCGCTTCACCACCGTCACGATCAACGCCAAGCGCACCGGCGGAAACGGCGGCGCCGCCGCGTCCGGTGACCCGTGGAACACCGGGGACAACCGGCCCGAGCAGGGCAACGAGCCGCCGTTCTAGATCCGCCCGGGGCGGTCGCCTCATCTCGCCAAAGATCCGCGACCGCCCCGGTTTCCAGCACCGTTTCAGAGAACTGGAGACCACCCAGCATGACTCAACCTACCGACATCCGGCGAGCCCCCGGCTCGCCGCCGCGGGTCGTCGCCCTGTGCGCCGGCTACGGCGGACTCGAAGAAGCGATCCGCGCGGGGACCGGCGGTGTGCCGGTCGCGTTCGCCGAGAACGACCCGCACGCCTCCAAGGCGTTCGCCGCACACCACCCCAGCGCCCCGAACCTCGGGGACATCACGGCTGTGGACTGGAACCGCGTCCGCGACCTGTACTCGCCGGACGTGATCGGCGCGGGTTTCCCCTGCCGCAACATCTCCAACGCCGGACGAAGGGACGGGATCAATGGCCAGTGGTCGCGGGTCTGGAAAAACGTCGCTCAGGCTGTGGGCGTCATTCGACCGCGCTACGTCTTCCTGGAAAACGTGGCGGCGCTCCGTTCGCGGGGGCTGGACGTCGTCGCCGCGGACCTGGCCGCGATCGGGTATGACACGCGGTGGACATGTCTACGAGCTGGTGACCCCGAAGTCGGCGCCCCGCACCCGCGGGACCGCTGGTTCGCAGTTGCCCATCCCGCTGATGCCGACCCCCACCACCTCGGACGGCACTGGCGGGCCGGGCACGTCGCCGAAGCGCAAGGGCGGGATGAACCTGCGCACCGCCGTGACCAGGCTGCCGGCGCCCCCGGAGAGCTGAGCCTGTTTCCCACCCCCGTCGCCTCCGACGGCGGGCGGGGCAGTCTCACCTACTCCCGCGGCAACCCCACCCTGACCGGCGCCGTGACCCGCCTACTCCCCACGCCCACAGCGGCCGATTCGAGGGGGACCGCGAATTTCAGGGCCGACGGAACACCGTACGGAAACGGGTACGGCAGCACCCTGACGGACGCTGTCCGCAGCCTGCTGCCCACCCCGGCGGCGCGGGACTGGAAGTCGGGCGCCTCGAACCTGCTGGGCAGGAACGCACGCCCGCTGAACGAGGTGGTCGTCAACCTGCTGCCCACCCCGAAGGCGTCGGACGGGCCGCATGGCGGGCCGAACCAGCGCGACACGGCGGGCCGGTATTACCTGCCTGGCCAGGCCGTGCGGCTCGATGACCGGTGGGTGGCCACGGACGGCACCGACTACGGGCCCGCCATCCGTCGGTGGGAACACGTCACCGGCCGTCCGGCGCCCTGCCCGACCGAGCCCGGTACCCGGGGCAACCGGCGCCTGTCGCCGGCGTTCGCGGAATGGCTCATGGGCCTTCCCGCCGGGTGGGTCACCGCCGTGCCCGACATCCCCCGCAAGGAACAACTCAAGATCATCGGTAACGGGGTGGTGCCCCAACAGGCCCACCACGCCTACGGCCTGCTCTTGGGCGCCCACACGGCCGCGCGGCCGGACGGGAGGGCTGCGGCATGACCACGCACCTGCTGGACGCGGCTCTGACGGCCGCCGCGCGCGGCTGGTACGTCCACCCGCTTCGGCCCGGTGGCAAGGGCTCAGCACTGCACGGCGAACGCGCCTGCCCCATGACGGGCGCGTGCGCCGGCGGGCACGTGAAATGGGAGGCACGGGCCACCACCGACCCCGACCGCATCCGCGCCGCATGGGGCGCGGGCCCGTTCAACGTCGGCATCGCCACCGGCCCCTCCGGCCTGGTCGTCGTCGACCTGGACATGCCCAAGGACAAGAACAGGAAGGGCAGTTCGGACGCGCCTTGCGGCGCGACGACCTTCTTGGCGCTCTGCGAGCGCGCCGGACAGTCCTGGCCGACTACCTACACGGTGCGGACGCCCTCCGGCGGCATGCACCTGTACTTCACCGCCCCGCCCGGCGTCCATCTGCCGTGCACCGCCCGCACCGTGGCGCCGAACGTCGACACCCGCGCGTGGGGCGGCAACATCGTCGCCTCGGGCAGCACCACCCCGCAGGGCGCCTACGAGGTGAC
This sequence comes from Streptomyces niveiscabiei, assembly GCF_033794345.1. Classification (NCBI taxonomy): domain Bacteria; kingdom Bacillati; phylum Actinomycetota; class Actinomycetes; order Kitasatosporales; family Streptomycetaceae; genus Streptomyces; species Streptomyces niveiscabiei. The sequence continues at coordinate 104,277 of NZ_JARAYJ010000013.1, read as the reverse complement.
CGACGACGCTCCGGCGGTCGTCCTACCCGGGTGGCTGTTGCAGCGTCTCCAGACGGCGCCCAAGCCCGCTGCTGTGCCTGCCCCGTTGCTCATCCCAGGGCAGGCCACCCACCGCGCCACGGTGGCGCTGGAACGCGAGACGGCCGCCGTGCGCGCGACGGGGGAAGGCGGCCGGAACAACCGGCTGCTGGCGGGCGCCCGCGCCCTGGGCCGATTCGTCGCATGGGGCGAGATCGCTCGGGACGTGGTGGAGGAGGCTTTTCAGGCGGCCGGGGAGACGGCCGGACTGTCCACCGGCGAGTGCCGGACCACCATCCAAAGCGCCCTGGACTGGTCGATTCGCACCTGCCGACCGCGGGAGGCCGCTTGAGCCCCCAGCGCGGGCCTGAAACGCCCACCCGAGCCGCATCGAGCCGAACGCGCCTGTCTCCGGCCACCCCCGGCGGTGGCCGTGGCACGAAGGACGACGGCCGTAAGGCCGTCCTTTCAGCCCTTCCCCCCGAACGGCACCCCAGCGGCCCGCCGCCCGGTGATGGCCGCTTCCCCGTGGCCTGGCTCACCATCCGCGCGCCCTACGGCGCCACCCCCACCGCCACCTCCAAGTGCCTGTGCGGCAGGGACCGCAGCGCCATCGGCCACGCCAAGGTGCACGCCCTGATCGCCGACCACACAGCCCACCGCGACCTCTGCCCGCTGCGCACCACCCAGGAAAGGAGGAACGCCGCATGACCAGCACCAACACCCCCGCACCGCCGATCGACGGCGCGGCCCTGCTTGATGAGGTCGAAGCGTTCCACCGCCGCTTCAACGTCTTCCCCACCGAAGCCGCCTACACCGCCGTTGCTCTGTGGGACGCTCACGCCCACCTGATCGACTCGTTCGACGGCACCGCCCGCCTCGCCTTCCTCTCACCGGAACCGGGATCGGGCAAGTCCCGCGCGCTAGAGATCGTGGAAACTCTCACCCCCCGCGCGGCCACCACCGTCAACGCCTCAGCCAACGCCCTCTTCCGGCTGGTCGAGGCCGACGGAGGAACCCCGACCCTGCTCTTCGACGAGATCGACACCGTGTTCGGGCCCAAGGCCGGCGGCAACGAAGAGGTTCGCGGCTTCCTCAACTCCGGCTACCGGCGCGGCGCCAAGTCCTTGCGCTGCGTCGGCGACGGCTCCAACCAGAACACCGAGTGGTTCTCTTCGTTCTGCGCCGTAGCCATGGCCGGACTCGGCTCCCTGCCGGACACGATCCTGACTCGCTCGGTCATCATCAGGATGCGCAAGAAGGCCCCCAACGAGAAGGCCGAGCCCTACCGCCGACGCGTCCACGAGAAGCAGGGCCACGCCCTGCGGGACCGGCTCGCCAAGTGGGCCGACACCATCAGGAACGAGGTCGCCACGGCCTGGCCGGAGATGCCCGAGGGAGTCTCCGACCGACCCGCGGACGTGTGGGAGCCCCTGTTGGCAGTCGCCGACGCGGCCGGCGGACACTGGCCCGATCGGGCCCGTGCCGCATGCGTCGCGCTCATCAAGGCCGCGTCCCAGGGGGATGAGGCATCCCTCGGGGTGCGCCTGCTGACGGACCTGCGCGACCGCGTGTTCTGCGGTGCAGACCGCATGCCCACCGCCGCCATCCTGGAAGTCCTCTTGGGGCTCGATGACGCCCCGTGGGCCGACCTCAGTGAGGACGGGCACAGCACCAAGCCGCTCACGGCGCGCGGCTTGTCCAAACTCCTGAGCCAGTACGTGCGCCCCGACAACACCCCCATCAAGCCCCGCGGCATCCGGGTCGGCAGCGGCACCCCCAAGGGCTACTACGCGGAAGACCTCAGCGACGCCTGGACCCGCTATTGCCCCCCGCCCCCCGAGAAGTCCGCAACAACCGCAACGTCCGCAACATCGCAGGTCAACGAGGGTGAATCTGTGGCGGAAGACCCTTCCGAGAGCCGCCACCTGTCCGCGGAAACCGACACACGCCAACTCCGCATCGCTAGCTGACCAACCGCGTCCGAAGGTGCCGCCGCGGACCCCGCGCGGCGGCACCTATCCGCAACAGAAACGGCATCCGCCACAGATCCAAGCCGCTGACCAGCAATGTTGCGGTGTGGCGGATGTTGCGGATTCCCAGAAGGCCCGAGACGAGGAGTCGCAACAATGGCTCGCCCCAAGATGCTCAAACTCCCCGAGGTTCTCGAAGAGATCGAGATGAGCCGCGCCGCCTTCTACCGCATGCGCGCCCGGGGCCAGGCCCCGAAGCTCATCAAGCTCCCCAACGGTCAGCTCCGCTGCCGCCGCGCTGACCTCGACGCGTGGTGGTCGTCCATGGAAGACGCTGCCGCCTGACCACCTCCCGCACACACGAGACACGAGGGGCCCGCTTCCGGCGGGCCCCTTTGGAGTTCATATGGCACTGACCTACGACGTTCGCCTCTACGCCATCGAGGTTCGCAAGGATCGCCCGAAGCCTTATCGCCTGCGGTGGCTGGTCGGGGAGCGCAAGCATTCCAAGAGCTACACGCTCAAGGTGCAGGCAGAAGGCCGCCGTTCGGAACTCATGTCCGCCGTACGACGCGGCGACCAGTTCGACGAAGAGACGGGCCTGCCCGTATCCGAACTACGCGCCAAGCAGGGCTCCATCACGTGGTACGAGCACAGTCGCACGTACGTCGACCGCAAGTGGGCACTGGCGCCGGCGAAGTCGCGGAAGAACTACGCCGACGCACTAGCCACCATCACCCCCGCCCTCGTGAAGACCAAGACGGGAATTCCCGACAGCGCGCTCATGCGGCGCGCGCTGTACGGGTGGGCATACAACCGGAACCGCTGGAACGACACCCCTCCGGACGATGTGGCCCGCGCCCTCACCTGGATCGCCAAGCACTCCATGCCGGTCTCCGCCATGGAAGACCCCGCGACCGTACGCCTGGCTCTGGATGCCCTGTCCCTACGGCTGGATGGGAAAGAGGCGTCGCCGCGCACCGCGAAGCGCAAGCGGGCCTGCCTGAGCGACGTTCTCGGGCTCGCCGTGGAAGAGCAGTACTTCACCATGCCGGTCAACCCGATCAAGGCCGTGAAGTGGACCGCCCCGAAGTCCGTGGAAGCGGTGGACCCCGAGAGCGTCGCCAACCCTCGCCAGGTTCGCGCCCTGCTGGCAGGGGTTCGTGAGCAGGGCCCGCGTGGGCGGCACCTGGAAGCGTTCTTCGGGTGCCTGTACTACGCGGCCATGCGGCCCGCCGAAGCCGCCGGACTGCGTGCGAGCCAGTGCCACCTTCCGGAGACGGGGTGGGGGATGCTCACCCTGCGGCAGGGGGTTGTCCGCGCCGGACGGAGTTGGACCGACGACGGCACGGCGCACGAGACGCGCCATCTCAAGGCCCGCGCCAAGAAGGATTCCCGTCCGGTACCGATCCCGCCGCACTTCGTCCGTCTACTGCGCCAGCACATCACCACGCACGGCACGGCGCCCGATGGCCGGCTCTTCCGGACGAACCGCGACGGCCTGCTACAAGAGACCGGCTACGGGGAGGTGTGGGCAAAGGCTCGGAAGGATGTGCTGACCGAGTCGGAGACAGCCTCGCTGTTGGCCCGCCGCCCCTACGACCTCCGGCACGCCGGCGTCTCGTTCTGGCTCAGCTCTGGGGTGGACGCCATGGAGTGCGCCCGCCGCGCCGGACACAGCATCGCGGTACTGCACAAGGTGTACGCCAAGGTGCTTGACCAGACACGGGAGCGTGCGAACAGCCGGATCGACGCAGCACTTCGGGAGTGGAACGAGCCCGAGTGATCATGCTCACCCCCGGGGGACACCTGGGGGACACGCACTGATCGACGGTGGGATATGGGCGGTACGAGGTGAGACACGTCCACGTCCCGTCCACAGCGAGTCGAACAGAGGTGATCAACGAAAGACCCCCTCTGACCAGGTTGTTTTCCTGGCCAGAGGGGGTCTCTCTCAGCGTGGCGGCGCCAGGATTCGAACCTGGGAAGGCTGAGCCGGCAGATTTACAGTCTGCTCCCTTTGGCCGCTCGGGCACACCGCCGGGGTTTTGTCACCTGGTCGAACCGCTTTTCGGCGGTGTTTCCCGGCAACGACGTAAACAATACCCGATGGGGAGGGGTGGTCCGCCACCCGATTGAGCTGCGCCCGGAGGTGATCGGGTGGCTAGGCTTGTCCGGACGTGGCCGGGGCTGTGCCGGGACAGGCACGGGCCCCCGAGGACGCCGCCACGCACTCGACACGCCCCCCGATACAAGGAGCCACAGGACATGGCCGACTCCAGTTTCGACATCGTCTCGAAGGTCGAGCGGCAGGAGGTCGACAACGCCCTCAACCAGGCCGCCAAGGAGATCTCGCAGCGCTACGACTTCAAGGGCGTGGGCGCCTCGATCTCGTGGTCCGGCGAGAAGATCCTGATGGAGGCGAACTCCGAGGAACGGGTCAAGGCTGTCCTCGACGTCTTCCAGTCGAAGCTCATCAAGCGCGGGATCTCGCTGAAGGCGCTGGAGGCGGGTGAGCCCCAGCTCTCCGGCAAGGAGTACAAGCTCTTCGCCGAGGTCAAGGAGGGCATCTCGCAGGAGAACGCGAAGAAGGTCGCCAAGCTCATCCGCGACGAGGGCCCCAAGGGCATCAAGGCCCAGGTGCAGGGTGACGAACTGCGCGTCAGCTCCAAGAGCCGTGACGACCTCCAGGCCGTCATCGCCCTGCTGAAGGGGCAGGACTTCGACTTCGCGCTCCAGTTCGTGAACTACCGGTAGTCCGCGGGCCGGTGGACCAGAAGGGCGGGCGCCTCGACGCCCGCCCTTCTGGTGTGTCCGGGGGTTCGGTGGGGCCGGGATTCGGTGGGTCCGGGGTTCGCCTCCGTGCGGCTCAGTCCCGTGAGTTGCCGAACAGGATGCGGTAGACGATCAGCAGCACCAGCGAGCCGCCGATCGCCGCCGCCCAGGTCGCGCCGTCGTAGAAGTCCTTCGTCACCGGGTGGTCGAGCCAGCGCGCCGAGATCCAGCCGCCGACGAACGCGCCCGCGACGCCGATGAGGGTCGTGCCGATGAGGCCGCCCGGGTCGCGGCCCGGCAGCAGGACCTTGGCGACCACTCCGGCCAACAGTCCCAGGATGATCCAACTGACGATGCCCATGCCCCGAACCTGCCCTTCCGCGCTGTGCGTCCGCCGTTCCGGCCGTGTGGGTCCGGTGAAAGTCGCGGGTCGGGTGGCCGGTGATGTCCACGCGTCCCGCATCCGGCGCCGCACGTGCGTTCGTTCTGTGTTGGTGTGGACGACGTCCTGCCGGTACGCGCCGGTTCCCCTGGTCATTAGGGTGCGGCCCATGACACACGCGCCGGTCCGCCCGGCCCCTCACCGGCACCCCGGCGCGAGGCCCTTGGCGGGCTGCGGGCCGGGGTGCCGAGGGGCGGCCCGTCACACGCCGGCACCTCGGCACTCGGCGCGTCACGGCTCGGCGCGTCGAGGCCCGGTCCGTCGCGTGTCGGCACCCGGCGCATCGTGGCGCGGTCCGTCGCCCTCCGCCCCCGGCGCCTCGGCGGCCGGCGCGTCGAGGCTCGGCCTGTCTGCGGGACCCTGGCCTCACCGCGTCCGGTCGAGGCGCGGGCCCTTGCGGGACCACTCGGAAGGCGTCGGCCCCGTCCGCCTCCGGCCCGCAGCCTCGCCCCTCGGCCGCCACCCCGAGATCCCCGGTCTCCGCCACCCCGAGGTTCCCGGTCTCCGTCACCCCAAGGCCCCCGGCCTCCGTCACCCCGAGGCTCCCCTCTCCGGAAGGCTCCGCCCATGACCCTCCCCTCCGGTTCTCCCGCCTCCCTGCGCCGCACCCTGGGGCTCGGGGACGCCGTCGTGATCGGGCTCGGGGCGATGATCGGGGCCGGCGTGTTCGTCGCCCTGGGGCCCGCCGCGCGGGCTGCCGGTACCGGTCTGCTGCCCGCCCTCGCGCTGGCCGCCGTGATCGCCTACTGCAACGCGACCGCCTCCGCCCGGCTGGCCGCCCGTTACCCCGCCTCGGGCGGTACGTACGTCTACGGCCGGGAGCGCCTCGGCGCGTTCTGGGGGTACCTCGCCGGGTGGGCCTTCGTCGTCGGGAAGACGGCGTCGTGCGCGGCGATGGCGCTGACCGTGGGGCTGTACGTCTGGCCGGCCCACGCGCACGCGGTGGCGGTCGCGTCGGTGCTGGTGCTGACGGCGGTGAACTACGGCGGCGTCCAGAAGTCGGCGTGGGTGACGCGGGCTGTCGTGGCCGTGGTGCTGGCGGTCCTGGTGGTCGTCGTGGCCGTGTGCCTGGGGGCGGAGGGTGCCGAGAGGTCCGGCGCCGGGCCGGCGGACATCGGGTTCTCCGGTGGGGCGGGCGGGCTGCTCCAGGCCGCCGGGCTGCTGTTCTTCGCCTTCGCGGGGTACGCGCGGATCGCGACCCTGGGCGAGGAGGTGCGGGATCCGTCGCGCACGATCCCCCGGGCGATCCCGCTCGCCCTGGGCGTCACGCTGGTGGTGTACGGGTGTGTGGCGGTCGCCGTCCTTTCGGTGCTCGGTGTCGGCGGGCTGGGCGGGGCGGGTGCTCCGCTGGTGGACGCGGTGCGTGCGGCGGGGGTGCCCGGGCTGGTCCCCGTGGTGCGGGCCGGTGCGGCCGTCGCCGCGCTGGGGTCGCTGCTCGCCCTGATCCTGGGGGTGTCCCGGACGACCCTCGCGATGGCCCGTGACCGGCATCTCCCAATCGCCCTGTCCGCCGTCCATCCCCGTTTCCAGGTCCCCCACCGGGCCGAACTCGCCGTCGGCGCGGTCGTCGCCGTCCTGGCCGCCACTCTCGACGTCCGGGGGGCGATCGGTTTCTCCTCCTTCGGTGTCCTCCTGTACTACGCGGTGGCCAACGCCTCGGCGTGGACCCTGTCCCCGGCACCGCTCGCGCGCCTGGTGCCGGTGGTCGGTCTCGCGGGGTGTCTGCTGCTGGCGTTCTCCCTTCCTTGGGGGTCGGTGGTGTCCGGGGCTGGGGTGCTGGTGCTGGGCGCGGTGGCGTACGGGGTGCGGCGGAGGCTGGTGCCGGGGCGAGGGTGAGCTCTCAGCGGGCCGATCGCAGAGGCTCGCCGCACGGGGATCCGGTGCTCACGCCGCCGTACGTATCCGGAACTCCGCCCACGGGGCCGTCTCGACGTCCTCGTCCGGCTCCCCGTACCAGCCCTTCTCCTCGACCTGGTCCTCCAGCCACTGGGCGAGGCTCGGTGGGTCCAGGTACCAGGCGCCCTCGGCGTCGACGGCGGCGGGGAGTGAACTCCGGCCCTGGGGCCGGGTGGTGCGGGCCTTCCTCAGCACCCGGGTCAGCGACTGCTCGTGCTCGGTCATGCATTCATCGTGCACGCCGCCACTGACAATCGCCCTGGCCTGTGGACGACCACCCGGCTGTGGACAACTCGCTCACCCCGAAGTGGCTGCCCCTCCCCGGCAGGGCTCAGCGGGCGCCGAACGGCTCGTCCGTCGGGACGATCTCGCGGCCCAGGGGCATGAGGGAGACCGGGATCAGCTTGAAGTTGGCGATGCCGAACGGGATGCCGATGATCGTGACGCACAGGAGGAGGCCGGTGACGATGTGGCCGATGGCCAGCCACCAGCCGGCGAGGACGAGCCACAGGACGTTGCCGACGCAGGACGGCGCGCCGGCGTCGCGGCGTTCGACGGTGGTGCGGCCGAAGGGCCACAGGGCGTAGACGCCGATGCGGAAGGCGGCGATCCCGAAGGGGATGCCGATGATCGTGATGCAGAGGAGCAGGCCCGCGCCGAGGTAGGCGAGGAAGAGCCAGAATCCGCTCAGGACGAGCCAGACGACGTTGAGGATGGTCTTCACGACTGGCGACCTGCCATCTTCTCCAGGCGGGCGATCCGCTCCGCCATAGGTGGGTGCGTCGAGAACATCTTGGAGAATCCCTGCCCCGGGCGGAAGGGGTTCGCGATCATCATGTGGCTCGCGGTCTCGATCCGGGGCTCGGGGGGCAGCGGAAGCTGCTGGGTGCCGAGTTCGAGCTTGCGCAGCGCGCTCGCGAGGGCGAGCGGATCGCCGGTGAGCTGCGCCCCGGAGGCGTCGGCCTCGTACTCGCGGGAGCGGCTGATGGCGAGCTGGATGAGGCTGGCGGCGAGCGGCCCGAGGAGCGACAGCAGGAGCACGCCGATGATCCCGGGGCCGTCGTCGTCATCGGAGCGGCCGATGGGGATCAGCCAGGCGAAGTTCGCGAGGAAGACGATCACCGAGGCGAGTGCCCCGGCGACCGAGGAGATGAGGATGTCGCGGTTGTAGACGTGGCTCAGCTCGTGCCCGATGACGCCGCGCAGCTCGCGTTCGTCGAGGAGGCGCATGATGCCGTCCGTGCAGCACACGGCCGCGTTGCGCGGGTTGCGGCCGGTCGCGAAGGCGTTGGGCGCCTCGGTCGGCGAGATGTACAGGCGGGGCATCGGCTGGCGCGCCTGCGTGGAGAGTTCGCGGACCATCCGGTACAGGGCGGGGGCCTCGAACTCGCTCACCGGGCGCGCGCGCATCGCGCGTAGAGCGAGCTTGTCGCTGTTCCAGTACGCGTACGCGTTGGTGCCGAGGGCGACCAGGACGGCGATGATCAGGCCGGTCCGGCCGAAGAAGCCGCCGATGACGACGATGAGTGCGGACAGCCCCCCGAGGAGTACTGCGGTCCTGAGCCCGTTGTGCCGGCGGTGCACGGTACGCCCTCCAGGTCGTGCGGCAGGAGAACCCTTTGCTCGCTGATCTGCGGTCCTTCTGGTGTCACGTCCAGTGGACCCTCCTGTCTGTGTCAACGCCAGACGAGCGCCACGAGTTCCCTAGCGCACGCGGGCGCGCCGGTCGGCCGTCCGGGTGAGGCCTCAGAACAGGGTGGTGTCGGCGAACCGCAGGACCAGCTGGGGCGCCCCGGACAGGACGACGGCGACGGTGGCCGTGAGGGTGAGCGCGGCCGTCAGGGGGACCGGGACGCGGTGCCGTGCGGGCTCCCCCTCGGGCGCCGCGAAGAGCAGGGCCGTCCAGCGGAGGTAGTAGAAGAGGGCGATCACGACGTTGACGGCCATGACGACGGCGAGCCAGCCGAGGCCCGCGTCGACGGCCGCGGAGAAGACGGCGACCTTCGCGAAGAGGCCGATGACGCCGGGCGGCAGGCCGGCGAGGCAGAGCAGGAAGAAGGCAAGCAGGAGCGCGGAGAGCGGGCTGCGGGCGTACAGGCCCCGGTAGTCCGTGAGGCGGTTGGCGGGGCTCTGGCGGGCCACCAGGGCGGCCACGGCGAACGCGCCGAGGTTCACGGCGGCGTACATCAGCGCGTACGCGAGGGTGGAGCCCACGGCGCGGGCGGCGTCGTGCGTGTAGGCGGCGGAGGCGATCGGTACGAGGAGGTAGCCGGCCTGGCCGACGGAGGACCAGGCGAGGAGGCGTACCGCGCTGTACGCGCGCGTGGCGTGCTGGCGCAGGGCGGCGGCGTTGCCGACGGTCATGGTGAGCGCGGCGAGCCCCGCGAGGGCGGGGCCCCAGACGTCGCCGTACGAGGGGAGGGCGACCACGGTGACGAGGATCAGGCCGGAGAGGCCGACGGCCTTGCCGACGACCGACAGGTAGGCGGCGATCGGCAGGGGCGCGCCCGCGTACGTGTCGGGGACCCAGAAGTGGAACGGGACGGCGGCCGTCTTGAAGGCGAAGCCGACGAGGGTGAGGACGACGCCCGTCTGGGCGAGGGTGTGGAACTGGCCGTCGATGTCCTGGACGCGTTCGGCCACCTGGGTGAGGTAGAGGGTGCCTGTCGTGGCGTACACGAAGCTGATGCCCAGGAGGCTGACGGCGGTGGCCGTGACGGACGACAGGAAGAACTTCAGGGCCGCTTCGGAGGAGCGCTTGTCGCCGTGGCGGATGCCGACCAGCGCGAACGCGGGCAGGGAGGCGACCTCCAGGGCGACGACCAGGGTGGCGAGGTCGCGGGAGGCGGGCAGCAGGGCGGCGCCTGCGGCCGAGGACAGCAGCAGGAACCAGTACTCCCCCGCGGGCAGGGTCTTGCGTTCGTCCTTGAGGGCGGTGACGGACAGGAGGGCGGTCAGGAGGGCGCCGCCGAGCACCAGGAACTGGACGACGAGGGTGAAGCGGTCCGCCGTGTAACTGCACGCGCGCGGGTCGCCGACCGCGCAGAAGGTGGCGTGGTCGCCGTCCAGGAGGGGCAGCAGGAGGGCCGCGGCGGCGGCGAGTCCGGCGACGGAGAACCAGCCCAGGAGGTGTTTCTTCGCGTCCGGGAGGAACAGGTCGGCGACCAGGACGGCGAGGCCGGCGACGGCCGTGACGGTCGGCGGGGCGATCGTGAGCCAGTCGACCGACTGGACGACGGACTGCGCGAGGGCGCTCATCGGGGGCCTCCTGCGAGGAGCTGCTGCACGGCCGGGTCGGTGAGCCCGAGGAGGGCCTTGGGCCACAGGCCGCCCACGACGGTGAGGACGACGAGCGGGGTCCAGGCCGCGAACTCGTACGCGCGCACGTCCGCGAGGTGCGGGGCGTCCTGCGGGACGGCGCCCATGCACACGCGCCGGACGACGAGCAGGAGGTACGCGGCCGTCAGGAGGGTGCCGAGGGCGGCGATCGCCGTGAACGTCAGGAAGGCCGGACGGCTGAGGTCGCTCGCGGGGTCGAAGGCGCCGAACAGGGCCAGCATCTCGCCCCAGAACCCGGCGAGTCCGGGCAGTCCGAGGGAGGCGACGGCGGCGAACGCGAGGAGCCCGCCCAGGCGCGGCGCACGGCCGTACAGGGCCGCTCCGGTCTCCCGGGCGAGGGTGTCGAGGTCGGTGCTGCCGGTGCGGTCCTTGAGGGCGCCGACGAGGAAGAACAGCAGGCCGGTGATGGGGCCGTGGGCGATGTTCGCGAACAGGGCGCCGTTCACGCCGGTCGGTGTCATGGACGCGATGCCCAGCAGGACGAAGCCCATGTGGCCGACGGAGGAGTAGGCGATGAGGCGTTTGAGGTCGCCGTTCGCGCCGGGCCTGACCAGGGCGAGGCAGGCCAGGGAGCCGTAGACGATCCCGACGACGGCGAAGGCGGCGAGGTAGGGCGCGAAGGTGCGCAGGCCGTCCGGGGCGACGGGCAGGAGGATGCGGACGAACCCGTAGGTGCCCATCTTGAGCAGGACGCCGGCGAGCAGGACCGATCCGGTGGTCGGGGCGGCGGTGTGGGCGTCGGGGAGCCAGCTGTGCAGGGGCCACATCGGGGTCTTCACGGCGAGCCCGAGACCGATCGCCAAAGCGGCGGTGACCTGCACGGATGTGGTCAGGGACCGGCCGTTGTCAGTGGCGAGTGCGACCATGTCGAACGTGCCCGCTTTCACGCCGATCAGGAGCAGGCCGAGGAGCATGACGACGGAGCCGAGCAGCGTGTAGAGGATGAATTTCCAGGCCGCGCGGGTCCGGTCCTCGCCGCCCCAGCGGGCGATGAGGAAGTACATCGGGATGAGGACGGTCTCGAAGGCGAGGAAGAACAGGAGGAGGTCGAGGACGGCGAAGGTGGCGAGGGTGCCGCCTTCCAGGAGGAGCAGCAGGGCGACGAACGCCTTCGGGGACGGGCCCGCGGGCGGCTTGAAGTAGGAGTACAGCGCGCACAGGAAGGTCAGCAGCGCGGTCAGGACCAGCAGCGGGAGGGAGATGCCGTCGATGCCGAGGTGGATGCGTACGTCGAGCGCGGGGATCCAGCTGATGTCGGTGCTTGCCTGCATCGTCGACGGGTGGTCGTGGTCGAAGCCCAGCGCGAGGGCGATCGCGGCGGCCAGGACAGCGCCGGTGACGGTCACGCCGTGGCGCAGCACCGCCTGGTCCGGTGACTTCCCCTTCAGCCCCGGCGGGGCGGGCAGCAGGGCGGTGACGGCGCCGAGGAGCGGTCCGGCGACGGTGAACGCCAGAAGGAACTGCATCACGGACTCGTTGATACCGATCACGCCCGTTCACCCTCCCGAGGCGACGAGAAGGACGGTCACCGCGAGGACGACGGTGCCGGCGAGCAGGGCGCTCACATAGGTCTGGACGTTGCCGGTCTGGGCCCGCCGTACGGCGGTGCCGAGCCAGCGGGGCAGGGCGGCGGCGCCGCCCACGTAGGCGTCGACGACCTCGCGGTCGAGGAAGCGGACCAGGCGCGCGGCGGACCGTACCGGGCGGACGAACAGGGCGTCGTAGACGGCGTCCAGGTGGAAGCCGGTGGCCGCGTGGCGGTGCAGGGGGCCGAGCAGCAGGCGTCCGGGGTCGGCGGGGTCCTGGGCGGCGGCGACGCTCCCGTACGCGGGCGCGTGGCTGGCGATGGCCTCGGCCTCGACGGTGGCCGCGTCGCCGTCCGGGTGGGCGGCGACCGCGCCGAGGGGGACGCGGGCGGCGGTGGCCGTCAGGTGGCGGTGGGCGCCGTACGTGATCAGGGCGCCGACGAGGGCGAAGCCCGTGCCGAGGACGGAGGTGGTGAGGGTCGGGGCGAGGGAGGTGCCGTCGAACCAGTCGGGGAGCGTGGCGTAGGCGAGGCCGCCGAGGGCCAGGGACGGGAGGGCGAGGACCCACAGGACGACGGTCATCGACAGGGGCTGCCGGCCGTGGCCGGGGGCTTCGGGGCCCCGGCCGTGGAAGGCGAGCAGCCACAGGCGGGCCGCGTAGGCGGCGGTCAGGAGGGCGGTGAGCAGGGCGGCGACGACGACGGTCCAGCCCGCTGCGGCGGGGGCGTGCTCGGTGTGGCCGGTGACGACGTGCTCGGCGGCGCCGAGGACGGACTCCTTGGAGAAGAAGCCGCTGAACGGCGGGATCGCGGCGAGCGCGAGGAGCGCCACGGTCATCGTCCAGTACGCGTCCGGCACGCGGGCGCGCAGGCCGCTCGTACGGGACATGGCGGCCAGGGAGTTCGTACCGGCCGCGTGGATGAGCGCGCCGGCCGCGAGGAACAGGAGCGCCTTGAAGGCGCCGTGGGACAGGAGGTGGAAGACGGCGGCGCCGCGGTCGCCGACGGCGAGGGCGCCGGTCATGTAGCCGAGCTGGCCGATCGTCGAGTAGGCGAGGACGCGTTTGATGTCGTCCTGCGCGAGGGCGGCGAGTCCGGAGCCGAGCATCGTCACGGCGGCCATCACCGCGAGGACGCCCATGGCGGCGTGCGACGCCTCGAAGACCGGCAGCAGGCGGGCGACGAAGTAGACACCGGCAGCGACCATCGTCGCGGCGTGGATCAGCGCGGAGACGGGCGTGGGGCCCGCCATCGCGTCCGGGAGCCAGGTGTGCAGCGGGAACTGCGCCGACTTGCCGGCCACGCCCGCGAGGAGCAGCAGGGCGATCAGGGTCGGGTGGTCGAGGCCGCCGTGGGCCACGGCGTCGAGGATCGCCGTGATCCGGAACGACCCGGCGTCCGTGGCCAGCGCGAACAGGCCGATCAGGAACGGGACGTCGCCGAGCTTCGTGACCAGGAACGCCTTGATCGACGCGGCGCGCGCCTCGGGGGTCTCCCAGTAGTGGCCGACCAGGAAATATGAGCAGATGCCCATCACCTCCCAGCCGACGAGCAGCACGATCAGGTCGCCCGAGTAGACGACCAGGAGCATCGCGGCGGTGAACAGGGAGACGAGGGCCGCGTACGAGGGGTAGCGGGGGTCGTCGCGGAGGTAGCCGGTCGAGTAGATCTGCACACAGGTCGCGACGAGGGCGACCAGGACGGCGACCAGGGCCGCGAAGCCGTCGATGTGCAGGGCGAGTTCGACGGGGATCGACCCGGTGGGGGTGAGTTCCGTCGCCGCGTCGATCGCGGCGTCGCCTCCCTGGCGTACGGCGACCAGGGCGGCCAGCGCGAGGGCGGCGAGCGGGGGCAGGACGGCCAGGGGGCGGACGTAGCCGGGGGCCGTGCGGCCCAGGAGGAGGCCGGCGAGCGCGCCGAGGAACGGCAGGAGGGGGACGAGGGTGGCGTAGGTGGTCGTGGTCACGCGGCGGCCTCGGCCTTCTCGTCCCTCGGGTGCGGGGTGTTGTGCGAGGGCTCCGCCGTCTGCGGTGTCTCCGCCGTGTCGCGGAGCCGGTCGATGTCCGAGGTGCCCCGGTTGCGGTACACGGCGAGGACGATCGCGAGGCCGATGCCGATCTCCGCGGCGGCGATGGCGATGGTGAACAGGGTGAGGGCCTGGCCGGAGTGGAGGGTGTCCTCGGCGGTCCTGCTGAGCCAGACGTCGAACGCCACGAGGTTGAGGTTGACCGCGTTGAGCATCAGCTCGACCGACATCAGGACCAGGATCGCGTTGCGGCGGGCCAGGACTCCGTAGAGGCCGGTGCAGAAGAGGAGGGCCGAGAGGACGGCGGGGTAGGCGAGGTGCATCAGCTGGCGCCTTCCTGCTCGGTCGGGGGGTTGGGGTCGGTGGGGTCGGGGTCGGTGGAGGGAGCGAGGGTGCCTGCGGGGCTCGTCGTGGCCGGGGTTTTCGGGGGGCGCGAAGTTTTTTCGGAATCTGTGACGGGTTGGGAACTCTGCGTGACCGGTCGGGCGTTGTCGGGGGGAGAGCTCGCTTCGGCTTTCGCTTTGCGGGACAGGACGATCGCGCCGACCAGTGCCGCGAGGAGGAGGACGGAGAGGGCCTCGAAGGGCAGGACCCAGTGCCGGAAGAGGCTCTCGCCGGTGACCTTCGTGGAGCCGGCGGCCGGGCCGTCGAGGTCGATCCAGGTGGTGCGGAAGGCGTCGGCGACGACCCAGACCAGGGCGGTGGCGGCGACGGCCGCGACCGCCAGGGCGGGCCACCGGTTCCCGGAATCGGCGTCCGGGGAGCGGCCGATGGGGGCGCGGGTCAGCATCAGACCGAAGAGAAGGAGGACGACCACGGAACCGACATAGATGAGGACCTGCACCCAGGCGATGAACTCCGCCGTCAGCAGCAGGTACTCGACGGCGAGTCCCCCGAGGGCCACGACCAGCCAGAGAGCCGCGTGCACCAGCTGCCTGGTGGTCACGGTCACCACGGCGGCGCCGAGGGTCAGCAGGCCGACCAGCAGGAACGCGACCTCGACACCGGTCGGCGAGAGAAAGCCGTGCGGCGCTTGGGCGAGGGTCACTGCCGGCCTCCCGGGGGGTCGGTGGGGGCGGTGCCGTCGGAGGGGGGCTCGGGGCGGTCGGTGGCGGTCAGTTTCTCCGCCGCCTTGCGGGCCGCCGCCAGTTCCTTCGGTTCCTCCGCGCCGGGGTCCAGCGGGGGCGGCGCGGGGACCGTCCACATCCACTCGCGGAGTTTGTCCCGCTCGTGGGTGAGGTCGCGGATGTCGGTCTCGGCGTACTCGAACTCGGGGGACCAGAACAGGGCGTCGAAGGGGCAGACCTCGATGCAGATACCGCAGTACATGCAGAGGGAGAAGTCGATGGCGAAACGGTCGAGGACGTTGCGGCTGCGCTCGCGGCCACCGGGCGCGGCGGCGGGGATCGTCTCCTTGTGGGAGTCGATGTAGATGCACCAGTCGGGGCACTCGCGGGCGCAGAGCATGCAGACCGTGCAGTTCTCCTCGAACAGGCCGATGACGCCGCGGGTGCGGGGCGGGAGGTCGGGCTGGACGTCGGGGTACTGCTCGGTGACGGACCGGCGGGTCATCGTGCGCAGGGTGACGGCCAGCCCTTTGGCCAGGCCGGAGCCGGGGATCGGAGGCACTAGGAGATCACCACCTTGACGACGCCGGTGACGGCGATCTGGGCGAGGGACAGGGGGACGAGGAGGGTCCAGGAGAGCTTCTGGAGCTGGTCCTCGCGCAGGCGGGGATAGGTGACGCGCAGCCAGATCACGACGAAGGCGAGGAGGGCGGTTTTCAGGAGGGTCCACACCCAGCCGAGGCCGTCGGCGCCCCAGGGGCCGTGCCAGCCGCCCAGGAAGAGGACGGTGGTGAGGCCGCACAGGACGACGATGCCGGCGTACTCGGCGAGCAGGAAGAGGGCGAAGCGCAGGCCGGTGTACTCGGTGTAGGCGCCGAAGATGATCTCCGAGTCGGCGACGGGCATGTCGAAGGGCGGGCGCTGGAGTTCGGCGAGGCCGGCGACGAAGAAGACGATCGCGCCGACGAGTTGCCAGGGCAGCCACCACCACTCGAAGGCGTCGAGGATGCCGGGCAGGGAGACCGTGCCGGCCGCCATGGCGACGGAGGCGGCGGCGAGGAGCATCGGGAGTTCGTAGGCGAGGAGTTGGGCGGCGGTACGCAGGCCGCCGAGGAGAGAGAACTTGTTGGCACTGGCCCAGCCGGCCATGAGGGAGCCGAGGACGCCGACGCCCATCACGGCCAGGACGAAGAAGATCCCCGCGTCCAGGACCTGGCCGACCGCGCCCTCGCCGGGGCCGATCGGGATCGCGAGCAGGACGAGGAGGTACGGGAGCAGGGCGACGGCCGGGGCGAGCTGGAAGACGCGGCGGTCCGCGCCCGCCGGGACGACGTCCTCCTTCTGCGCGAACTTGACTCCGTCGGCCACCAGTTGGGCCCAGCCGTGGAAGCCGCCCGCGTACATGGGGCCCAGGCGGCCCTGCATGTGGGCCATGACCTTGTGTTCCGTCTGGCCCACGAGGAGGGGGAAGGTGAGGAACACGGCGAAGACGATCAGCAGGCGCAGGGTGACGTCGAGCGCGTCGTTCACCGCGGGCCTCCTGAGGGGGTGTCGTCGTCTTCGCCGGGGGGCTGGGGCGGTTCGGGTGCCGGGGGTTTCGGGGTGGCGCCGGGGGTTTCCGGTCGGCCGGCTTCGGGGGTGGGCTCCGGGGCTGGGGTGTCCGGTTGTTCAGCCTCGGGGGTCGGGTCTGGAGCCGGGGTACCGGGAGTTTCCGGTCGCTCGGCATCGCGAGCGGGCTCCGGGGCCCGGGGGGCGGAGGTCGGTTCGCCTGGGGTCGGTTCGCCTGGGGTCGGTTCGCCGGAGGGTGGGTCGTCGAAGGCCGGGCGGGCGTGGTGCCAGGGGGCGTCGGCGCTTCGGGGGGTGGGGCGGCGAGAGGGCTGGGGCTGGGTGCGCTGGCTGGCGGAGCCCTGGGCGGCGCTGCGGTTGCGGCGGGGGCCGGAGGGCGGGGGCGCTGGGGTCTCGTCCGTCGGCGCCGGTTCTGTTCGGGGCTCGCCCGCTGACTCCGGTTCCGCCGGGCGTGCGCCTTCCGACGCCGGTGCCGTCAAGGGCTCGTCGGCCGGTGCCGGTGCCGGCAGGGGCGCGCGCGTGGGTGTCGGTTCCGCCGGGAGGTGGGGCCGTTGGGAGGCTGAGCCTTCGCCTGCGGTTCGGGAACGGCGGGGCGCGGCCGGAGTCTGGCGAGGTGTCGTCGGTGGGGCCTGGGGTGTGGGGGCCGGGGCCGTCGTTCCGGTTTCGTCGCCGGGGGCTGCCTGGCTGTCGGTTCGCTGGCTTGCCGAGCCTTGGGCGGCCGAGCGGTTGCGGCGGGCGGGCGTATGGCCGGGGGCCGTGGTCGCGGGGGGTGTGCCGGGCGTCGGGTCGGGAGCGGCTGGGGTCGGGGCCGCCGTTGCGGGGGCCGTCGTACCGCTGCCGGTCTCCGCAGCTCCGGCCGTACCCGACGGCTGGCTGGCCGAGCCCTGGGACGCCGAGCCCTGGGACGCCGAGCGGTTGCGGCGGGCGGGGCGGCCGTCGGGGGTGGTCCCCGGCGGGGGCGGGGTGCCGGGGGTGGGTGTTTGGCTCGCGGAGCCTTCGGAGGCCGAGCGGGTACGGCGGGCGGGCCCAGGTGTTGCGGCTTGCGGGGTGGGGGTTTCGGCCGGGCCCGTTTGGCTCGCGGAACCCTCCGAGGCCGAGCGGGTGCGGCGGGCGGGGCGAGGGGTTGCGGGGTCCGCAGCGGTGGGGGCCGCTGGGGCGGCGTCTGGAGTTGTGGGGGCCGGGGTTGTCCGCGTGGGGCGGGGGCGGCGGGCTGGTGGGGTGGGGAGTTGGCCCTTCTGGGGGCCCCATTCGTTGGGGTCGGGGACTCCTGGAGGGAGGGCTTGGCGGCGTTTGGGGGCGGCGTGGTCGGATTCGCCGGGGTCCTTGGCGCCGGGCCAGGGTTTGGCGGCGCGGGCGACCAGGACGAAGTCCTTGCGGAGGGGGTGGCCTTCGAAGGTGTCCGGGAGGAGGAGGTGGGTGAGGGAGGGGTGGTCGGTGAAGACCACGCCGAACATTTCGTGGGTCTCGCGTTCGTGCCAGGCCGCGCCGGCGTAGACGTCCACGGCGGTGGGCAGGGCGGGGGACGTGTGCGGGACCGTCGTACGGAGGAGGAGGCGGCGCAGGGGGGACAGGGCGACGACGTGGGCCGAGACGCGGAAGCCGGTGCCGGGTTCGTCCACGGCGCTGAGCCAGTCGAAGTACGTGCAGGTCAGGGTCGTACGGGCGGTGCGCAGGGCCGTGAGCCAGGTCGCTGCGGGTACGTCGACGGTGAGGACCTCGTACGACTCGTCCGCGACGGCGTCGGGGCCGAAGAGGTCCTGGACGGGGGCCGGGAGCCAGCCGGTGGTCATCGGGGGGTGCCCTTCGGCTCGGGGGCCGGGAGCAGGTCGCTCTGGAGGGCGGCCGGGGAGGGGCGGGTGGCGTAGCGGTCGGCCAGGGACTCGCGGGCGATCTTCTCCTGGAGCTTGAGGATTCCCTGGAGCAGCGCCTCGGGGCGGGGCGGGCAGCCGGGGACGTACACGTCGACGGGGATGATCTGGTCGACGCCCTTGGTCACCGAGTACGAGTCCCAGTACGGGCCGCCGCAGTTGGAGCAGGCGCCGAAGGAGATGACGTACTTCGGCTCGGGCATCTGCTCGTACAGCCGCTTCACGGCCGGCGCCATCTTGTCGGTGACCGTGCCCGATACGACCATCAGGTCGGCCTGGCGGGGTCCCGGCGCGAACGGGATCACGCCGAGCCGGATGAAGTCGTGGCGGGCCATGGACGCGGCGATGAACTCGATCGCGCAGCAGGCGAGGCCGAAGTTGAAGACCCACAGGGAGTAGCGGCGGCCCCAGTTGAGGACGACCTTCATGGGTTCGGGGGCGAGCCGGGCGAGCGCGCCGAGGCGTTTGGGTTCGGGGAGGTACACGGATGACGGGGTCACGGCGTCGCCCTCGCCGGCCGGCGTAGTACCCGTCATACCCGTAGTCCTCTCGGCCGACCCCGGTGTCACGTCCATTCCAGGACGCCCTTCTTGTACGCGTAGAGCAGACCCACGGTCAGGAACCCCAGGAAGATGAACATCTCGACGAGTGTCGTAGCCCCGTAGCCCTCGGCGGCGAAGACCGTCGCCCAGGGGAAGAGGAAGATCGAGTCGACGGCGAAGATGACGTACAGGAAGGCGTAGACGTAGTACCGGACCTGGGTATGAGCCCAGCCCTCGCCGACCGGGTCGACGCCGCACTCGTACGTCATGAGTTTCTCCGGCGTCGGGACGACGGGCCGCAGCAGGCGGCCCGCGCCGAACGCCACCGCCACGAACAGCACGCCGACGACGGCGAGCAGTCCGACGGCCGAGTACGACTGGAAGTAGTCCGCCGCGAGCGCGGTCCCCGGGGCGCCGGTCGATTCCCGCACGTCCGTCCCTTCGCTGCCGAGTTGTCAGAGCCGTCAGAGCTGTCTGCTGTCGCGTACTCACGGGAGTCTAGGCCCTGCTAAAGGGACGGTAAGCGGGTCGTCACGCCACTTCTGGTGAGGGTGGGGCTTTCCCCCGGGACCCGGCGGTGGGGAACGCCATGGCGCCGCCGCCCGGCACACGGCAGGCTGGCCGTATGACCGCGAAATCCCTGGCTCCCGACGAGCCCCTCCCTCCCCCGCGCCCCGCCCTCGACGCGGTGACGTGGAAGGAGATCACCCATCTCGTGCTCAACCTGCCGGTCGCGCTGACCGGTTTCACGTACGCCGTGACGATGCTGGCCGTCGGCGCGGGGCTGACGGTGACCGTCGTCGGGCTGCCGCTGCTGGCGTTCGGGCTGATGGGCGCGCGGGCGATGGGGCGGTTCGAGCGGGCGCGGGCGCGGGTGCTGCTCGGGGTGCGGGTGGAGGAGCCGTCGAAGGTGCCGTGGCGCCGGGGGCGCGGGTTCCTGCCGGTGCTGTGGACGGCGCTGAAGGACCCGGTCGGCTGGCGGACGGTGCTGTACGACGTGGTCAGGCTGCCGTGGGGGATCCTCACGTTCGCGGTCGCCGTCACCTCGCTGTTCGTGGCGTGGCCTCTCCTCCCCTATCTGGCGCGGGCGTTCGCGAACGTGGATCGGGCGATGGTGCGGGCGCTGCTGTCGCCGTCGGACGAACTGGAGCGCCGGATCGCGGAGTTGGAGTCGGACCGGGGGGTCGTGGTGGACACGGCCGCGGCGGACCTGCGGCGCATCGAGCGGGATCTGCACGACGGGGCGCAGGCGCGGCTCGTCAACCTCGCGATGGGGCTCGGGCTGGCCAAGGAGAAGCTGCTCGAGGACCCGGACACGGCCGCGGAGATGGTCGCGGAGGCGCACGGTGAAGTGAAGCTGGCCTTGCAGGAGTTGCGCGATCTGGCGCGCGGCATCCACCCGGCGGTCCTCACCGACCGGGGGCTCGACGCGGCGCTCTCCTCCGTCGCCTCCCGCTGCACGGTTCCGGTGAAGGTCACCGCCGACCTGCCGACCCGGCCCGCGCCGGCCATCGAGGGGATCGCCTACTTCACGGTCTCCGAGCTGCTCCAGAACATCAGCAAGCACAGTGGCGCGCGGTCCGCCTCGGTGGACGTGTGGCGGTCCGACGAACGGCTGCTGATCCAGGTGAGCGACGACGGGCAGGGGGGCGCGAGCCTCGACAGGGGGACGGGGATGCGGGGGCTGGCGGACCGGCTGGACGCGGTCGACGGGCTGTTCGTCGTGGACTCGCCGCCGGGGGGCGGTACGACGGTGACGGCGGAACTGCCGTGGCGGGACCGGGGGTAGCTCTGGGGAGGTAGTACTCCGGGGGTACGTCGGGGGCAGCTCCGGAGGGGTAGTTCTGAGGTATGGGGTCGCTCGTAGCCCTCACGGTCGTACGACCGTGAGGGCTACGGGTATGACGGGGCCCGCCCGCGCCGCGCCGCCCTGCCCCGCCCCGAGCCCCTCGGCCTGACCGGGTACGACCGCGGAGGTAGGGATAACCCCCCACCCGAGACGCCGACGGACTCCATGGCTCCCCCGGCCCCCACCCGCGACCCTGGTGGTACGGCAGACGGTGCACGACGAGCGGAACGGGACGGAGCCATGGCCATGCAGGGCGTGGGGTACGGGGGATACGGGGACCACGAGGGCTACGGGGAGCCCGAGCGGCGTCATCGGCTGCCGGCGGCGCTGCGGGCCCCGTTCGAGGGGCGCAGCTGGCGGGAGTTCGGGTACGTCCTGCTGAGCCTGCCGATCAGCGTCGTGTTCTTCAGCTACACGGTGACGATGCTGTCGGTGGGCGTCGGCCTCATGGTGTCGTTCCTCGGGGTGCCGCTGCTGGCCGTCACGCTGGCGGGCTGCCGGGGTTTCGGGGCGCTGGAGCGGGCCCGCGCGCGCGGGCTGCTCGGTATGGAGATCGGTGACCCGGCGCCGCCGCGCCCGCGCAAGCGGAGCCTGATGGGCTGGGTGGGCGCGGTCCTCAGGGACGGCGCGTCGTGGCGGCACGTGCTGTACTCGCTGCTGCAACTCCCGTGGGCGGTCTTCACGTTCACCGTCTCGGTGACGCTCTGGTCGATCGGCTGGATGATGCTGACGTACCCGCTGTGGTTCTGGGTGTTCCCGATGTACGCGGGCCAGGACGGCCTCCAGCTGTACGGCGACGGCACGCACCGGATCTACCTGGACAACCCGTTCGAGATCACCGTGACCGCGCTGATCGGCCTGGTGTTCACGATGGTCACGCCGTGGATCGTGCGCGCGCTGACGACGGTGGACCGGCTGATGGTGCACGGCCTGCTGGGACCGTCGCGGCTGGCCTCGCGCGTGGTGGAGCTGGAGTCGGACCGGGGCGTCGTGATCGACACGGCCGCGGCGGACCTGCGCCGGATCGAGCGGGACCTGCACGACGGCGCGCAGGCCCGCCTGGTCAACCTGGCGATGGATCTGGGCCTGGCGAAGGAGAAGCTCCGCGAGGACCCGCAGGAGGCCGCGCGGATGGTCTCGGAGGCGCACGGCGAGGTGAAGACGGCGCTCCAGGAGCTGCGTGACCTGGCGCGCGGCATCCACCCGGCGGTCCTCACCGACCGGGGCCTGGACGCGGCGCTGTCCTCGGTCGCCTCCCGGTGCACGGTCCCGGTGCAGGTGGACGTGGACCTCGGCGAGCGGCCCGCGCCGGCCATCGAGGGGATCGCCTACTTCACGGTCTCCGAGCTGCTCCAGAACATCAGCAAGCACGCGCGCGCGACGATGGCGTCGGTGGACGTGTGGCGGGTGGAGAACCGGCTGATGCTCCAGGTCGTCGACAACGGGGTGGGGGGCGCCGACACCTCCGGCGGGTCGGGGCTCGCGGGACTCGCGGAGCGGCTGGACGCGGTGGACGGGATCCTGGTGGTGGACTCTCCGGCCGGGGGGCCGACGCGGGTGACGGCGGAGCTGCCGTGGCGGGCGGAGCGGATCTGATCGTCGTCCCTGTCGCTGCCCATGAGGGCGTCGTTTCGGTCAGGACCGGTCGCGCGTGACCGATTCTGACCGAAACGCTGTCCTATAGGGGTCGCTTTCACGCCGTTTTCCGTCGTCGATCGGTCCTCTAGGAGCACATGGAAGCCTGTTCCGTGGCTCCCGGAACTCCTTGAAGAGGGGTCGGGTCGTCCTTGGGGACGATCCGTTCGGCTCCGGGCCTGGGATGCTGGGTGCGCACGCAGCCGTACAGCTACCGGGGGGCCGGAATCGTGGAGGACAGGGTGCGAGTCGTCATCGCGGAGGACTCGGTGTTGTTGCGGGAGGGGCTGACCAGGCTGCTCACCGACCGGGGGCACGACGTGGTCGCCGGGGTCGGGGACGGGGAGGCGCTCGTCAAGACGATCACGGAGCTGGCCGCCGAAGGCGCGCTGCCGGACGTGGTCGTCGCGGACGTGCGCATGCCGCCGACGCACACGGACGAAGGGGTGCGGGCCGCCGTACAGCTCCGCAAGGCCCATCCCGGGCTCGGGGTGCTGGTGCTGTCACAGTACGTGGAGGAGCGTTACGCCACCGAACTGCTGGCCGGTTCCAGCCGCGGGGTGGGATACCTGCTCAAGGACCGGGTGGCGGAGGTCCGCGAGTTCGTGGACGCCGTCGTGCGCGTCGCGCAGGGGGGTACGGCGCTGGATCCCGAGGTCGTCGCGCAGCTCCTCGGCCGTAGCCGCAAGCAGGACGTGCTGGCCGGGCTCACGCCCCGGGAGCGGGAAGTACTGGGCCTGATGGCTGAAGGGCGGACCAACTCGGCGATCGCCAGGCAGCTCGTGGTCAGCGACGGGGCCGTCGAGAAGCACGTCAGCAACATCTTCCTGAAGCTCGGCCTGTCGCCCAGTGACGGGGATCACCGCCGCGTTCTCGCGGTGCTGACCTACCTGAACTCGTGACGGGGTAGCACTGTAGTCGCTTGACATTGTCAATGACCGGGTGTGGTGGACGACGGGGAACGGAGCGAGCGGTAGATCATGACAAGCCGGGGCGTCCGGCCGTCGTACGGCGGTGATCCGCGCACGATGATCGGCCGAATGGCCGAGGGCGGGCGACCCTCACAGTCGTAGGCTTGATCTGGGAGGGCCTGCGGGAAGGCAGCTCCCGGACAGCCGCCTCGAAGGAGGTCCAGTTCAGTGACCAGTCAGGTCAGCAGCCCGGCGGAGCAGGCCGACGAAGCCGTCGTGGGAGAGCAGCGCAAACCGGGCGGGACGGCGAAGGACGTACGCCGTGTCGACCGGGTGATCATCAGGTTCGCGGGGGACTCGGGCGACGGGATGCAGCTCACGGGTGACCGGTTCACCTCGGAGACGGCGTCGTTCGGGAACGATCTGTCCACGCTGCCGAACTTCCCGGCCGAGATCAGGGCCCCCGCAGGGACGCTGCCCGGGGTGTCGAGCTTCCAGCTGCACTTCGCGGACCACGACATCCTGACGCCGGGTGATGCGCCCAATGTGCTGGTGGCGATGAACCCGGCGGCGCTGAAGGCGAACGTGGGCGACCTGCCGCGCGGCGCGGAGATCATCGTCAACACGGACGAGTTCACCAAACGGGCGATGCAGAAGGTGGGGTACGACGCGAGTCCCCTGGAGGACGGCTCGCTGGACGGCTACCACCTCCATCCGGTGCCGCTGACGACGTTGACGGTCGAGGCCCTCAAGGATTTCGACCTCACCCGCAAAGAGGCCGAGCGCAGCAAGAACATGTTCGCGCTCGGCCTCTTGTCATGGATGTACCACCGGCCCACGGAGGGCACGGAGCGGTTCCTGAAGGCGAAGTTCGCGAAGAAGCCGGAGATCGCCGAGGCGAACCTGACGGCCTTCCGCGCGGGCTGGAACTTCGGCGAGACGACGGAGGACTTCGCGGTCTCCTACGAGATCGCGCCGGCCACCACCGCGTTCCCGCCGGGCGTCTACCGCAACATCTCCGGCAACCTCGCGCTCGCGTACGGGCTGATCGCGGCCTCCCGCCAGGCGGACCTGCCGCTGTTCCTCGGCTCGTACCCGATCACCCCGGCCTCGGACATCCTGCACGAGCTGTCGCGGCACAAGAACTTCGGTGTGCGCTCGTTCCAGGCGGAGGACGAGATCGCCGGCATCGGCGCGGCGCTGGGGGCGGCCTTCGGGGGCTCCCTCGCGGTGACGACGACGTCGGGGCCCGGCGTAGCTCTCAAGAGTGAGACGATCGGCCTCGCCGTGTCGCTCGAACTGCCGCTGCTGATCGTCGACATCCAGCGCGGCGGCCCCTCGACCGGCCTGCCGACCAAGACCGAGCAGGCCGACCTGCTCCAGGCGATGTACGGCCGCAACGGCGAGGCGCCGGTGCCGATCGTCGCCCCGCGCACGCCCGCGGACTGCTTCGACGCGGCGCTGGAGGCGGCCCGTATCGCGCTGGCGTACCGCACGCCGGTGATGCTCCTGTCGGACGGCTACCTGGCCAACGGCTCCGAGCCCTGGCGGGTCCCCGAGGTCGACGAACTGCCCGACCTGGCCGTGCGGTTCGCGCAGGGCCCCAACCACACGCTCGCGGACGGCACGGAGGTGTTCTGGCCGTACAAGCGCGACCCGCACACCCTCGCGCGCCCGTGGGCCGTCCCCGGCACGCCCGGCCTCGAACACCGCATCGGCGGCATCGAGAAGCAGGACGGCACGGGCAACATCTCCTACGACCCGGCCAACCACGACTTCATGGTCCGCACCCGGCAGGCCAAGGTCGACGGCATCGACGTCCCGGACATCGAGGTCGACGACCCGGACGGCGCGCACACGCTGGTGCTCGGCTGGGGGTCGACGTACGGCCCGATCACGGCCGCCGTACGCCGGCTCAGGACGGCCGGGGAGGCCATCGCGCAGGCGCACCTGCGGCATCTGAACCCCTTCCCGAAGAACCTCGGTGTCGTACTCAAGAGGTACGACAAGGTGGTGATCCCCGAGATGAACCTCGGTCAGCTCGCCACGCTCGTACGGGCGAGGTACCTGGTCGACGCCCACTCCTACAACCAGGTCAACGGCATGCCGTTCAAGGCGGAGCAGCTCGCCACGGCGCTCAAGGAGGCCATCGATGGCTGAGCCGACGCAGGTGTCCGAGGCGAACCCGCTGCTCCAGCTGGTCCCGAGGGCCGAGGCGAAACAGGCCATGAAGGACTTCAAGTCGGACCAGGAGGTGCGCTGGTGCCCGGGCTGCGGGGACTACGCGATCCTGGCGGCCGTGCAGGGCTTCATGCCCGAGCTGGGGCTGGCGAAGGAGAACATCGTCTTCGTGTCGGGGATCGGCTGCTCGTCGCGGTTCCCGTACTACATGAACACCTACGGGATGCACTCCATCCACGGGCGCGCGCCCGCCATCGCGACGGGGCTCGCGTCGTCGCGGCGGGACCTGAGCGTGTGGGTGGTGACCGGTGACGGGGACGCGCTCTCGATCGGCGGCAACCACCTCATCCACGCGCTGCGGCGCAACGTCAACCTGAAGATCCTGCTGTTCAACAACCGGATCTACGGGCTGACGAAGGGGCAGTACTCCCCTACCTCGGAGGTAGGGAAGATCACGAAGTCGACGCCGATGGGCTCGCTGGACGCGCCCTTCAACCCGGTGTCGCTGGCGCTCGGCGCGGAGGCGTCGTTCGTGGCGCGGACCATCGACTCCGACCGCAAGCACCTGACGGAGGTGCTGCGGCAGGCCGCCGCGCATCCGGGGACCGCGCTGATCGAGATCTACCAGAACTGCAACATCTTCAACGACGGGGCGTTCGAGTCGTTCAAGGACCGGGAGGCGGCCCAGGAGGCGGTCATCCGGCTCGAACACGGGCAGCAGGTGCGCTTCGGCGCGGACGGCACGCGGGGGGTCGTACGGGACCGTCGTACCGGAGAGCTACAGGTCGTCGACGTCACTCCGGAGAACGAGGCGGACCTCCTCGTGCACGACGCGCACGCCGAGTCCCCGACGACGGCGTTCGCGCTGTCCCGGCTCGCCGACCCGCAGACGCTGCACCACACGCCGATCGGGGTGCTGCGTTCCGTGCGGCGGCCCGTGTACGACAGCCTGATGGCCGATCAGCTGGACACGGCCGTCGAGCAGCGCGGGAAGGGCGACCTCGCGGCGCTGCTGGCGGGCGGGGACACGTGGACGGTGGTGGGCTGACGTCCGCCGCGGCGGGTGGGTTCCGAGGCTTCGGGGCTCACCCGCCGCCCGCTCACCCGCCATCCGCTCACCCGCCGCCCGCTCACCCCGCCGCCCGCTCCTCGCGGCGCGCGTCGTACTCCGCGCGGGCCGCCATGACCTGGTCCAGGCGGGTCTGGGTCCACTGGGCGACCTCGCGGACGCGTTCGGCGGCCTCGCGGCCGAGAGGGGTCAGGGAGTAGTCGACGCGGGGCGGGATGACCGGGTGGGCCTCGCGGTGGACGAGGCCGTCGCGCTCCAGGGTCTGGAGCGTCTGGGTGAGCATCTTCTCGCTGACCTTGCCGATCGCGCGGCGCAGTTCGCTGAAGCGGTAGGGGCGGTCCAGGAGGTTGAGCAGGACGAGGACGCCCCAGCGGCTCGTGACGTGCTCCAGCACCAGGCGCTGGGGGCATATCGCGCTGTCGGCCTCCTGGTGGGCCCGTACGAGGTCCGTGAAGCGCGGGGCGCTGGTCTCCTTGGTTACCGACATGCCGGTAGCTTACCTCAAAGTGGGTACTTTCCTCTGGTTAGCGCTACCCCTAGGGTTAGTGCGCAGAGCACCCCACAAGGAGTTGTGAACCATGAGCATCGTCGTCACCGGAGCCACCGGACACCTCGGCCGCCACGTCGTGGAGCAGTTGCTGGAGAAGGTTCCCGCGGAGCGGATCACGGCCGTCGTGCGCGACGAGGCCAAGGCCGCGGACCTCGCCGCGCGCGGCGTCAAGCTCGCCGTCGCCGACTACAACGCCCCCGAGACCTTCGACGGCGTCCTCGCCGCCGGCGACAAGGTCCTGCTGATCTCGGGCAGCGAGGTCGGCAACGACCGGCCCGGCCAGCACCAGGTCGTCATCGACGCCGCGAAGGCCGCCGGCGTGGCCCTGCTGGCGTACACCAGCGCGCCGGGCTCCCTGACGGCCGCGCTCGCGGACGACCACCGCGCCACCGAGAAGGCGCTGCTCGCCTCCGGGGTGACGTACACGCTGCTGCGCAACGGCTGGTACCACGAGAACTACACCGAGAACCTGGCCCCCGTCCTGGAGCACAGCGCGGTCGTCGCGGCGGCGGGCTCGGGGCGCGTCTCCTCCGCCTCCCGCGCGGACTACGCGGCTGCGGCCGTCGCCGTGCTGACCGGCGAGGGGCATGAGAACCAGACGTACGAGCTGGGCAGCGACGCCGCGTGGAGCTTCGCCGAGTACGCCGCCGAGCTGAGCGCGCAGACCGGCAAGGAGATCGCCTACAACGCGGTCACGACCGAGGTGCTCACCGGCATCCTCGTCGGCGCCGGGCTGCCGGAGCCGCTCGCGCAGATCTTCGCCGGGGTCGACGCGTCCATCGAGAAGGGCGAGCTGGAGATCACGTCCGGCGACCTGTCCCGGCTGATCGGGCGTCCGGCGACGCCGCTCGCCGAGGCGATCACGGCGGCGCTGAAGGGCTGAGCGCGGGGCTGACCGCCGGGGGCGCCGGGGGTCCCTCGGAGGTATTACCCCGGCGGTATTACCTCGCAGGTACGACGGGGTGTACGGGTGACGCGGATGGGCGTCGCGCGTGCACCCCGTGGTCGTACCCGGGTAGTACCCGGAGCCCCGTCATGACCGTATCCCGATACACGCATGACTTCCCCGCCCCTCCCCCGTTACCTTCGTCCCGGCGTCCGTGCGGTGCGGGCCGGTGGGGCGAAGCGGGAGGTGTCGTGGCCGGGATGTCCAAGGGCGAGCAGCGAATAGGGATGGTGAACGGGTTCGCCGCCTACGGGATGTGGGGGCTCGTCCCGCTGTACTGGCCACTGCTGAAACCCGCCGGGTCGGTGGAGATCCTGGCCCACCGGATGGTGTGGTCGCTCGCCGTGGTCGCCGGCGCGCTGCTCGTCGTACGGCGCTGGGCATGGGCGAAGGAGCTGGTCCGGCAGCCGAAGCGGCTCGCGCTGGTCGTGGTCGCCGCGTCGGTGATCACCGTCAACTGGGGCGTGTACATCTGGGCGGTCAACGCCGGGCACGTCGTCGAGGCGTCCCTCGGGTACTTCATCAACCCGCTCGTCACCATCGCGATGGGCGTCCTGCTGCTGAAGGAGCGGATGCGGCCCGCGCAGTGGGTGGCGGTGGGCGTCGGGTTCGCCGCCGTCGTCGTCCTGACCGTCGGGTACGGGCGGCTGCCGTGGATCTCGCTGGTCCTCGCGTTCTCCTTCGCGACGTACGGGCTGGTCAAGAAGAAGGTCAACCTCGGCGGCGTCGAGTCGCTGGCCGCCGAGACCGCCGTGCAGTTTCTGCCCGCGCTCGGGTACCTGCTGTGGCTGAGCGCGCGGGGCGAGGCGACGTTCACGAGCGACGGTGCCGGGCACGCCGCGCTGCTCGCCTCGACCGGCATCGTCACCGCCGTACCCCTCGTCTGCTTCGGTGCGGCGGCGATCCGGGTGCCGCTGTCCACGCTGGGGCTGCTCCAGTACCTCGCGCCGGTGTTCCAGTTCCTGCTCGGGGTCGTCTACTTCGGTGAGGAGATGCCGCCCGAGCGGTGGGCGGGCTTCGGGCTGGTGTGGCTGGCCCTCGTCCTCCTCACGGGGGACGCGTGGCGTACGGCGCGCAGGGCGAGGAGCGAGATCAGCGTGCCGAGCGCGGCCATCGCGACGGGGACGGTGAGCGCCGCGCGGAAGGCGGAGAGCGTGGCCTCGGGGGTGGTACCCGAGGGGGACGCCGAGCCGATGCCGCCCGTCGCCAAGCCGTAGACCGCGGTCACCGCGGAGATGCCGAGCGCCGAGCCGAACTGGGTCGAGGTGTGCAGGAGGCCACTGGCGAGGCCCTGGGCGCGGGGGTGTACGCCGTCGGTGGCGGCGATCGTCAGGGGGCCGTCGGGTACGGGGCCGTACCGGGTGGGTGCGTTGTGGCGGGTTCCGCCCTTGTTGCCCCAACTCCCCTTTCCGAAGGCCCTCTTGACTCCGTGTTGACCTCGGCTTCACCATCCACTCACCTCATCAACCGTGGTCTCCCTGCGGAAACCCCGCACGGGAGCGCCGCCAGGACTGGATTCCGGAGCCCCCCACCATGAAGCTCTCAGTCTCCGCGCGGGCGTCGGCCGCCGCCGTCGTCGCTGGTGTCACCTTGTTCGCGACCGGTGTCACCGGGTCGGCCGCCGGTGCGGCATCCGGCGCCGGGTCATTGGCCGCCGCGCCCGACATCCCCGTGGCCGGCGTGAAGGCGCACCTCAGCCAGTTGCAGTCGATCGCGACGGCCAACGGCGGCAACCGCGCGCACGGCCGGGCCGGCTACCTCGCCTCGGTCAACTATGTGAAGGGCAAGCTGGACGCGGCCGGATTCACCACCACCGTCCAGCAGTTCACCTCCTCCGGCAGGACCGGCTACAACCTGATAGCCGACTGGCCCGGCGGAGACGCGAATCAGGTTGTCATGGCCGGGTCACACTTGGACAGCGTGTCCTCCGGCGCCGGCATCAACGACAACGGCTCCGGCTCCTCCGCCGTCCTGGAGATCGCCCTCGCCGTGTCCCGCGCGAACTACCAGCCCACCAAGCACCTGAGATTCGCCTGGTGGGGCGCCGAGGAACTCGGCCTCGTCGGCTCCCGGTACTACGTCAACAACCTCTCCGCCGCGAACCGCGCCAAGATCAGCGGCTACCTCAACTTCGACATGATCGGCTCCCCCAACCCCGGGTACTTCGTCTACGACGACGACCCCACGATCGAGAAGACCTTCAAGGACTACTTCGCGGGGATCGGCGTCCCCACCGAGATCGAGACCGAGGGCGACGGGCGCTCCGACCACGCGCCCTTCAAGAGCGCGGGCGTCCCCGTCGGCGGCCTCTTCACGGGCGCGAGCCGCACGAAGACCGCCGCGCAGGCGACCAAGTGGGGCGGTACGTCGGGGCAGGCGTTCGACCGGTGCTACCACTCGTCGTGCGACACGACCGCCAACATCAACGACACGGCACTGGACCGGAACTCGGACGCGGCGGCGTACGCGGTGTGGACGCTGTCGTCGTGATACGCCGGGCGGGGCTGTAGCGACGTCACGTCGTAACGGGTACGTCGCGACGATACCGTTCCGTCGCGACGTACCCGTTACGACGAAACGGACCCGTCGCGACGTCGTCACCGTACCGCCGCCGCCCGTTCCGCGAGCCGCAGCATGCGGGACCTCGCGGAGTCCAGGGCCGTCGGGTCCTCGGCCGCCGGGCCGCCCTCCGTGGCGAGGGTGGTCCACAGGCCGAGGAGTTCGTTGCCGAGGTTCAGGCCCTGGACGGGCTCCCGCACGGCGCGCCAGGCCGTCGCGGCGCTCTGTACGTTGCCGTACGCGGCCTCGGCGTCGCCGGCGTGGCGGTGGGCGCGCGCGACGTCGAGGGAGACGTGGAAGGCGCGGACCGGGTCGCCGGCCAAGTACGCGATGTACGCGGCGAGTTCGCGCAGGCGCAGTACCTCGGGGTGGTCCGCGCCGAGCGCCGCCGACGCGTCGGTCACCGTCTGTTCCGCCAGTCCCGCCGCCGTGTCGATGCGGCCCGCGCGGACGGCCTCGTTGATCCGGGCCACCGGTCCGGCGAGCGGTCCCGGTTCCACGCCGTCGGCCTCCCGGGGGTCGTCCCCCAGGACGGCTTCGGCCACCGCGTCGAACCCGCGCGCGGGCGTGTGCTTCGCGGAGGGCTCCGGGGTGGTGGTCGCCGGGTCGAGGAGGGGGGCGCGGGTGGGGCGGGACGGAGGGGTGTCGAGGGGGACGGGCTGGGGGCGGGTGTCGAGCAGGGGGGACGACGGGGCGGGGGGTTCGGGGGTGTCGTACGAGGGCTCCGGCGGGGCTTCGGGTTCGGGCCACGTCTGAGGTCCGGGAGTTCCCGGGAAGGCGGGGCGCTCGTCCGACGCCACGTGCTCCTCGGACGCCGGGTGCCCCTCGGTCCCCGGGTGCCCCTGGGGTTCGAGGTGGTCCATCGCCGGGGGCGGGCCGAAGACTCCGGTCGGTGCGGTGACGGTGCCCGGCGCGAGGGCGGCGTACGCGTCGTCCGTCGGCGCGGGGGGCTGGGCGGCGGAGGGTGCCTCGTCCGCGTACCCGTCGTCCTGCGGCTCGGGGGCGCTTGTCGCGGGGGGCGCCTCGGCGGCGTGCGCGTGCGGTGCCGTGAGCGGTGTCGGTTCCGCCATGAGGGTGCTGGAGCCGTCCGGGGCGACCTGGATGGGGACGTCGTAGCCGCTGCGTTCGTCGTGGATCGTGGCCAGGACCGGGTGCCCCGTGGCCACGGCGATGCGGCGCAGGTGGGCGAGGACCGCGTGCTTGATCTCCTCGCCCTCCGGGGCGGTGACCGGGACCCCGCCGACGGACGCGGTGTCCCGGCCGGCGGCCGTCGCGACCCGGACGTCGATCGGCGCGGGCGCCATCACGGCGGGCCCGGACTGGGGCTCTCGGCTGGGTCGAGACATGTGTTCCTCACTCGGTTCTGCCGGGGAACCGGCGTTCCGCGCGTCACGATCCGATAAACACGCTTACCGGCGAGTATGGCCGCTCGGCCCCGGTGTTCGCGTCACCGGGACGTCACAGCCTCGTTCCAGATACCTGGCCGGAATCCGGCGCCGTACACAACACCGTTGATCCACAAGGCGGGTTCACCGAGGATGAACCGTACGACGCGTCCCGGGGGGGTCTCATGCGCTGGACCGTGCACGGCGAACGACCGCTGTACGACACGCCGTGGGTACGCCTGCGCGCGCTGGACGTCGAACGGCCCGACGGCACCCGTACGGAGTACCACGCGGTGCGGCTGCGCGACCTCGCCGTGCTCGCGGCGGTCGACGACGCGCGCGTGCTGATGATGTGGCGGCACCGGTTCCTCACGGACGCGTGGGGGTGGGAGCTGCCGATGGGGCTCGTCGAGGACGGGGAGTCGCCCGCACGCGCGGGCGCGCGGGAGCTGGAGGAGGAGACGGGGTGGCGGCCGGGCAGCGTACGGGAGTTGATCTACTCGGAGCCCGCGGCCGGTGTCAGTGACACGCGGCATCATGTGTTCCGTACGGACGACGCACGGCAGGTCGGGGCCCCTACCGAGCGCAACGAGTCCGACCGGGTGGAGTGGGTGCCGCTCGGCTCGCTCGCCGGGATGATCCGGCGGCGGGAGATCGTCAGCGGGGCCACGCTCGTGGGGGTCATGGCGCTGCTGCTCGATCTCGGGGGCTCGTGAGCGTGTCGCCGCCGGAGAGCGCCGTCGCGATCTCCGCCGCCGTCCGGTCGGGGGCGGTGAGCGCCGTGGAGGTGCTGGAAGGGGCCCTGGAGCGGCTGGAGCGGATCGATCCGGTGCTGTGCATGTTCCGGGAGGTGTGGGGGGCCGAGGCGGGCGTGTGGGCCCGCGCCGTGGATGCCCGGGTCCGGGGCGGGGAGCGGCTGCCGCTGGCCGGGGTGCCGATCGCCGTCAAGGGGGGTCGGTCGGAGTGGGGGGCTCTCCTCGACGCCGGGTGCGTTCCCGTGGGGCGTACCGCCGTGCCCGGGGCGGGGACGCCCTGGCAGACCTGGGGGGTCGGGCGGCACGGTCGTACCGTCAACCCCTGGCGGTACGACCGGACGCCCGGGGGGTCGTCCGCCGGGTCCGCCGTCGCCGTGGCTTCGGGGGTGGTACCGCTGGCTACCGGGAGCGACGGGGCGGGGTCGGTGCGGATTCCCGCGGCCTGGTGCGGGGTGTTCGGGATGAAGGCGGGGAACGGGCGGCTGGCCAGTCCGGATCGTACGGGGCTCGCCGCGCCGGGGTTCTTCGCGCGGGAGCCGGGGGACGCGGCGGCGTGCTGGGGGGTGTTGTCCGGGGAGGCCGTACCGGTGGTGGAGCGGGGGGTGGATGCCGTTTGGTCCGCGGATCTGGGGTACGCCGAGTGCGATGCGGAGCCTGTGGCTGTGGCTCGGGCGGCCGTGGGGCGGTTGGTGGAGGCGGGGGGTGTGCGGCTCGTCGGCGGGTCGGTGGTGCTGGAGGATCCGGCGGAGGCGTGGCTGGCGGTTCGGGGGGCGGGTGGTGGGGCGGGGAGGGGGGTGCGGGAGGTCAATGACCGGCGGCTGGACGAGGTGTTCCGGGGGGCGGATCTGGTGCTGACGCCGGTGACCCCGAACGCGGCTCATGGGCATGAAGGGCCTGGTGAGCGGTACTCCACCGCTCTGACCTGGGCGTTCAATCTCAGTGGGCATCCGGCTGTGAGTGTGCCCGCGGGGGTGGGGGCGGACGGGTGTCCGGTGGGGTTGCAGATCGTGGGGCGGCGGGGGGAGGAAGGAGTGCTGCTCGCTGTGGCCTCCCTGCTGTCCTGGAAGCCGGCGTGAGGGCGGTGTGCGGGAGTGGGGCGCGCGGGGTGGGGTTCCGGTCCGATGATCTACCGTGATCCTTGCGCGTGCATATAATCACTCCTCACCTGATCTCCGGGGGACGCCATGACGAACCGTCGCTTCCTGTTCCTGCTCGGCAGCAGTCGTCAGGGCGGCAACACCGAGCTCCTCGCGCGCCGGGCCGCCGAGCAGTTGCCCGACGGGGTCGAGCAGGAGTGGGTCCGGCTCGTCGACCGGCCGCTTCCCGACTTCGCCGACCTGCGGCACGACGAGGGGTACACGGCGCCTGCCGATCCCCACGCGCGGTACCTCCTCGACGCCACCCTCGCCGCGACCGACCTCGTCATCGCCTCGCCGCTGTACTGGTACTCCGTCTCCGGGCTCACGAAGCGGTACCTCGACCACTGGTCGGGGTGGCTGCGGGTGCCCGGGGTGGACTTCCGGGGGAGCATGGCCGGGCGCACGCTCTGGGGGGTGACCGCGTACGCCTCTCGCGCGTCCCTCGCCGGCCCTCTCGCCGGGACCCTCCATCACACCGCCGCGTTCATGAAGATGCGCTTCGGCGGGGTGCTCCTCGGGAACGGGACCGATCGGGAGGACGTCCTCAGGGACGAGGAGGCGATGGCCCGGGCGAAGAACTTCTTCGCGGAGGAGGCACCGTTGGCACGGTTTCCGGACGAGGTCGGGTGAGGGGGGCTGGTGGCGCGGTGCGGGTGGTCGCCGGTACGCGGGTGAGGCGTCAGGCCGTGATGTCCTTCGCCGTGAAGCGGGCCCATGCCGCTGAGCCGAATGTTGCTGCGTACAGGGCCTGGAGGGCGAGGTTCTTCTGGAGGTCCGGCCAGTAGACCGGTTCTCGCATGAGGTCGGCGAAGGAGAGCCAGTAGTGGGGGAAGAGGTAGGGGTGGACGGCGTGGAGCTGGGGGATCTGGTCGATGATCTGGACGGTGATCAGGAGGCCCACCGTCGTCGCCATCGCGGCGATGCCGCTGTTGGTCAGGGTTGAGATGAACAGGCCCAGGGCCGCCACGCCCATCAGGGACGCGGCGACCACCAGGGCGATCAGGAAGGCCCGCCACAGGCCCTCGCCGAAGGTGATGCGCGTGCCGGAGATCGTCGTCAGGTCACCGAGCGGGAAGAGCAGCGCGCCGACCGCGAGCGCGGAGAGCGCCACGACGAGGGTCGCGATCAGGCAGAACGCCATCGTCGTCAGGTACTTCGTGAGCAGCAGCCGGGTACGGCCGGCCGGGGCGACCAGCAGATAGCGCAGCGTCCCCGCGTTCGCCTCGCCCGCGATCGCGTCCCCGGCGATCACTCCCACGGCCATCGGCAGGAAGAACGGCAGGGTCGCCGCCAGCGCCGTGAACACCAGGAACAGCCCGTTGTTGGTGACCTGCGAGATGAACGCCGGGCCGCCCTCCCCTCCCCCGCCGCCGGGACCGGACCCACCGGCCGGGGAGCCGTCGCCCGTCTCGATCCGTACGGCGATGCCGACCAGCACCGGGACCGCCGCGAGGACGCCGAGCAGGGCCAGCGTCCGCCAGCGGCGCAGCGTGATCGCCAGCTCGCTGCGCAGCAGGCCCAGCGTCCACAGCGGGCTCGGCGCCCGCACCGCCGGTGCCGTCTCAACCCGCGACATCGAACCCCTCTCCGGTCAGCTCCACGAACGCGTCCTCCAGCGAGGCCCGCCGCAGGGCGAAGCCGCGCACCCTGACGCCCGCGGTCACCAGGGCCGCGTTCACCTCCGCGAGGTCGCGCTCCGGCGGCTCGGCGGTGACCCGCTCACCCTCCGACGTCACGTCCGCGAGGCCCTGTTCCTTCAGCACGCGCGCCGCGTCCGCCGGGTCCGGCGTCGTCACCACCAGCCGCCCGCGCGTGCGCGCCGCCAGCTCGCCCACCTCGCCCTGGACGATCAGCCGGCCGCGCGCCATCACCGCCGCGTGCGTACACACCTGCTCGATCTCGTCCAGGAGGTGGGAGGAGAGGAAGACCGTCGTGCCGTCCGCCGCCAGTTCCCTGATCAGCGCGCGGATCTCCCGCATGCCCTGCGGGTCGAGGCCGTTCGTCGGCTCGTCCAGCACCAGGAGGCGCCTGGGCTGGAGGAGCGCCGCCGCGAGGCCCAGGCGCTGCTTCATGCCCAGCGAGTACGCCCGCGCCTTCTTGCCGGCCGCCGCCGTCAGCCCGACCCGCTCCAGCGCCGACGCGACCCGGTGGCTCCGGGTGCGCGGGTCGGCCGTCGGGTCCGCGGCGTCGTACCGGACGAGGTTGTCGCGGCCCGACAGGAAGCCGTACAGCGCGGGGCCCTCGATCAGCGCGCCCACCTCCGGCAGGACCTCGCGGCCCGCGCCCGGCATGGGCCTGCCCAGTACCCGCGCCGTCCCCGACGTCGGGGCGATCAGGCCCATCAGCATCCTGATCGTCGTCGTCTTGCCCGAGCCGTTCGGGCCGAGGAACCCGAAGACGCTGCCCCGGGGGACGGTCAGGTCGAGGGAGTCGACGGCCAGTTGGCCGCCCCGGAAGCGCTTGGTGAGGGCGTGGGTGTGGATGACGGCGTCGCCGGGGGCGGGAGCCGGGCCCTCCGCGGGGGCCGCCGGTTCCGGAGCCGGGGCGGGCCGGGGAGCCGGCTCCGTGGTGGGCGGCTGTGGCATGGCTCCCCCGATCCCGTTCCCTCGACGACGCGGTGGTCGTGTCCCTGTAACCGTACTTAGTTGCCCTCGGCCGCCTTCACCAGGGCGTCCTTGGTGACCGCGCCGACGTAGACCTTGCCGTTGTCCGTGACCAGGGCGTTGACCAGGCGGGTGGAGAAGACCGTGCCCTTGCCGAAGTCGCCGGAGACCTTGTCGCCGAAGGAGTCGAGGAAGCCGCCGAGGGCACCGGCGTCGGGGAGGTCGGAGGAGGAGGGGATGCCCGTGTTCGTGCCGGTGTCGTACGTGGCGATCGTCGTCCAGCCCTTGCCCAGGACGTCCAGGCCCGTGAGGTCCTCGCCGAGGGCGCCCTCGGCGGGCCCGCCCTTGCCGGGGGCGTCCTTGCCCTCGTCGCCGTGGATCGTGTCGCCCTCGGTGACCTTCGCGCCCTTGGGGGCCGTGAAGTCGAAGGTGGAGGCGGCCGGCTTGGCGAAGCTGACCTGGGTAAAGCCGGCGTCAATCACGGCGGCACCGCCGCTCCTCGGGGTGAGCGTGAACTTGAGGGGCAGGCCGGTCTTCGCGTCCACCGCGATGCTGATCGCGCCGACCGTCGAGCCGGACTGCTTGGGCGTGACGAGGAGCTTGTAGGCGTCGCGGCCCGCGACGTGGACCGAGCCGTCCACCTTCACCGACGTCGTCGGGTCTATCGCCTTCAGGGTCTCTTCCGTGAGGTCCTTCGGGGTCGCCGGGGCCTGGGACTCCTTGCGGGCCTTCTCCGAGAGCGTCGAGTGGTAGACCTCGTTCGACTTGCTGTCGTAGCCCCAGACGTCCTTGCCGTTGTGGATGAGGCTGTACTCCGCCGCGTTCTCCAGCAGGGAGAGCTTCTGCTTCTCGGGGCCGTCCGTCGCGACGCGCAGCGTGTGCGTGCCGGCGGCCAGTTCCGTCAGCCTGGTGGTGGGGTCGGCCGAGGAGCCTTCCGAGGAGCCGGTGGCGCCGGAGAGGAAGCTGCTCTCCAGGCCGCCGAGGTCGGGGAGGCCCAGGTCCGTGGTGATCTTGACCGTGCCGGAGAGCTGCTGGACGTCCGACGCGGCGACCTTGTCCAGGAGCTGCTGGGCGGTGATCTGGGGGAGGTCGGGGTCGCCGGAGTCGGCGAGGGCGGGGACCAGGCCGATGGTGGCGGCGGCCACGCCCACGACCGTCACCGGAACGACGTACCGCGCGGCCGTCCTGCGGCGGCGGGACCTCGCCTCGTCCGCGTCGGCCTCCGTGAGCGGGGTCCGGGGGTCGTCGGATGCGTTCGGTGCCATGTCTGCCTTACCTCCGTCGTCGGCGGCGGCCGGTGGGCATCTCTGGGCAACCCACCCCGACCGCCATTCTCACCCGAATCGGTGAGCAGTGGTCCTGCGTCTGCATCCATGACACCAAACCGCCCCCGTCACCGGCGTCACCCCTCAGAGTCAACTCCGCGTACTCCTGCGGTATGACACGCCCCGCCGGTACCCCGTACTTCCCTAGGGGTCGCGAGGCCGTACCAGGGGACGAGGTCAGCGCCATACGGCCGCCCCCGGCCGTCGGGCGCACCGCCGCGTCGCCCGCCGCGAAGCGGGCGACGGCGCGGCATGACACGGCAGGCGCCTCAGCCCGCCCGGTGCACCACCGCGTCGCACATCTCCACCAGCGCCAGCTTCGCGTCGCACTCCGGCAGGGGTGCCAGGGCCGCGCGGGCCTCCTCCGCGTAGCGGACCGTGTCGCGGCGGGCCTGTTCGAGGGCCGGGTGGGCGCGCAGCGCCGTGAGGGCCTCGGTGTGGCGGGCGTCGTCCGTGAGGTCGGAGTCGAGGAGTTCGCACAGGGCGATGTCCTCGGGGAGGTTCAGGCGGGCGGCGCGCTCGCGCAGGCGCAGGACGGGGAGCGTGGGGATGCCCTCGCGGAGGTCCGTGCCGGGGGTCTTGCCGGACTCGTGGGAGTCGGAGGCGATGTCGAGGACGTCGTCGGCGAGCTGGAAGGCGACGCCGAGGCGTTCGCCGTACTGCGTGAGGACGTCGACGACCGTCTCGTCCGCGCCGGAGGTCATCGCGCCGAAGCGGCAGGAGACGGCGACGAGGGAGCCGGTCTTGCCGGCGAGGACGTCGAGGTAGTGGTCGACGGGGTCACGGCCGTCCGTGGGGCCCGCGGTCTCCAGGATCTGGCCGGTGACGAGCCGTTCGAACGCCTCGGCCTGGATGCGGACGACCTCGGGGCCGAGGTCGGCGAGGATCTGGGACGCGCGCGCGAAGAGGAAGTCGCCCGTGAGGACGGCGACGGAGTTGCCCCAGCGGGTGTTGGCGCTGGCCACCCCGCGCCGGACCTCGGCCTCGTCCATGACGTCGTCGTGGTACAGCGTGGCGAGGTGCGTGAGTTCGACGCCCACGGCGGACGGCACGACACCGGGCGCGTACGGATCACCGAACTGCGCCGCGAGCATCACCAGAAGTGGCCGGAAACGTTTGCCCCCCGCGCGCACGAGGTGCTGCGCGGCCTCCGTGATGAAGGGGACCTCGCTCTTGGTGGCTTCGAGCAGACCCTCCTCGACGGCAGCCAGTCCTGCCTGGACATCGGCTTCCAGTGCCTGGTCCCGCACGCTCAGCCCGAACGGCCCGACGACGGTCACGAGGGATCTCCTGTCTGCTGTTGCCCACTGGCGACTGTTGGCGATTACACGGTTTGTCGATAGGTCGCTGCCATCACTCAAGTCAGCGTATCCGGTCACGTTTCGATCACCGATAGCCCCCACGGTTACAGCACGGGCGCTATCGGATCACGCCCGTTATGCAGCTGATCGGTAGATAACGCACATCATTTTGATACATCTCCACCTTGTGTCCATTTTGCCGTTATTGCCATTCCGTGAGTTGAGTCACGGACCCTCCCCCCACCCGCCCGCTCCCCCACCACCCTTCCGCCTTGCCCCTGTTGGCGAGTTGACACTTGGCGGTCGCAAAGGATCAAGCACCCCATACCCCTCAGGCAGAGCTCAATAGGGGCGAGATGTGAATCAGGTACTTGTTCCGGACATGTGCTCTCGCATACGTTCCGCCGAGTCGGGCGGACGCCTAATCCTGCCGCCGCCCCGCACCACCTCATCCACGAACCACTCGCGTACGGCAGGAGCGGGGGACCCAGGTAGTACGCCGCGCCGGACACCGCTCCGGAGCGGCTCGGGGTGAAGCCGCGCCACCGCCTCCGGTGGCCGGCCGGGCACCTCCCCGCCCGAACCCGACAGCTCACCTCGCAGGCGCCGGAGAGGAACACCGCCATGCCCGCAATCCGCAAGAAGCGTCTCGCCCGTGCCCTCGCCGTCGCCGCCGCCGGCACGGCCCTGCTGGCCCTCCCGGTCGTCGGCGCGACCAGCGCCTCGGCCGCCACGAGCGGCAGCTCGTCGTCCACGGTCGCCGGGTACCCGAACACCCTGGACGGCTGGATCCGCGAATCCCTCGCGATCATGGCCCAGAAGGGCATCCCGGGCAGCTACGACGGCATCTACCGCAACATCATCCGCGAATCCTCCGGCAACCCCTGGGCCATCAACAACTGGGACTCCAACGCCGCCGCCGGCACGCCCTCCAAGGGCCTGCTCCAGGTCATCGACCCGACCTTCCAGGCGTACCACGTCGCCGGCACGGCGTACGACCCGTACGACCCGGTCGCGAACATCACCGCCGCGTGCAACTACGCGGCGGCGGTGTACGGCTCGATCGACAACGTGTACGGCGCCTACTGACCGTCCCTCCCGGACGTCCTCCGGGAGATCGACGTCCCTATAGGGGCCCCGGTTTCGGATCGGGGCCCCTATAGGGCGCGCGTTACGGAAACATCCGTTCAAGAACGGTCGCCACCCCGTCCTCCTCGTTCGAGAACGTCACCTCGTCGGCGACGGCCTTGAGTTCGGGGTGCGCGTTGGCCATCGCGACCCCGTACGCGGACCACTCGAACATCGGGATGTCGTTCGGCATGTCCCCGAAGGCGACCGTGTCCTCGGGGGCGATCCCGAGCCGCTCGGCGGCCAGCGCGAGGCCCGTGGCCTTCGTGACGCCGCTCGGCTGGAGCTCGACCGTGCCGGGCCCCGACATGGTCACCGTGGCGAGCGAACCGACCGCCGCGCGCGCGGTGGCCGCCAACTCGTCGTCCGTCAGCGCGGGGTGACGCAGCAGCACCTTGCTGATCGGCTCGCACCACAGGTCCTCGCGGCGTCCCACACGCAGCGCGGGCAGCGTCGGGTGCGGCATCAGGTAGCCCGGTTCGATCAGCGTCAGCCCGTCCACGCCGTCCTGGTCGACGGCCGCGTACACCTGGCCGACCTCCGCCTCGATCTTGCCGAGCGCGGTCTCCGCGAGTTCCCGGTCCAGCGTGACCGACCACAGCAGGCGGTCCGCGCCGGCGTCGTACACCTGCGCTCCCTGGCCGCACACCGCGAGCCCTCTGCCCCGCAGGATCTCCAGCAGCGGGCGCACGCGGGGGGCCGGGCGGCCGGTCACCACCAGGTGCCGCGCGCCGGCCTCCACGACCC
Source organism: Streptomyces niveiscabiei (assembly GCF_033794345.1). NCBI lineage: Bacteria > Bacillati > Actinomycetota > Actinomycetes > Kitasatosporales > Streptomycetaceae > Streptomyces > Streptomyces niveiscabiei. Next base: position 63,157 of record NZ_JARAYJ010000013.1, on the reverse strand, counting down.
GCTGGAGGGCGCTCAGCGAGCGGTCGGAGAAGGTGTCGTCGGCGCGCAGGAGCGTGCCGTCCAGGTCGGTGGCGACGAGGGCGTACGCGCGCGTGCCGGAAGCGGGGGTGGTGGGTGCGGCCATGATCAGAGAATACGGACCGCACCGCCCGCGGGAGGCCCGACAGCCTGTCTCGCACACACCCGCGCGCGGGAGGGCCGGTTTCAGAACGAACGCCCGCGCGCGGGTGCGGGCGAGGGCACCGGAACGGCGTTCGTCATCGAACTGCCATCGAAACGCCAACGGTTCTGCGAAGACTGCACCGGTTGGCAACAACATGGGGCGCTATCTACCGCCGGTACCGTCTGGAGGGGTACGGTCCATGTGTCCAGGGGGGACTTGATCGGGGGGTCAGGTTGAACAGTGGGCGCATTCGTGTGCTGCGCGCGCAGGAGTTGGGCGAGGGGGAGCGCGAGCGGTGGCGGGCCCTGCGGGCCGCTTCGCCGGTCCCGCGCAATCCGTTCATGGAACCGGAGTTCGTCGAGGCCGTGGGGCGCGTACGGGCGCGTACGCGGATCGCGGTGGTGTACGAGGGGCGCGAACCGGTCGGGTTCCTCCCCCACGAGCGCGGGCCGCTCGGCATGGGCCAGGCCCTCGCGCACGGCGTGTCGGACGCCCAGGGCGCGATCCTGGCGCCCGGACTCGGCCTGGACGCGGCCGAGTTGATGCGCGCGTGCGGCCTGTCGAGTTTCGCGTTCGACAACCTGGGGGCGGAACAGGGCCTGTTCGTCCCGCACGCCGCCGCCGAGTACGCCGCGTACGTCATCGACGTCGAGAAGGGCTACGACACGTACGAGGCCGTCCTGCGCGGCCAGTCCCCGAAGTTCCTGCGGACGACGCTCGCCAAGGAGCGCCGACTCGGGCGCCAGGCGGGCGAGTTGAGGTTCGTGTTCGACGAGCGCGACCCGGCCGCGCTGCGCACCCTCATGGCGTGGAAGTCGGCGCAGTACCGCCGCACCGGCCGGCGCGACCGGTTCGCGCAGGAGTGGATCACGCGCCTGGTCGCACGCCTCGCCGACACACGCGCGCCGGAGTGCGCCGGCACGCTCTCCGTCCTGTACGCCGGGGAGCGGCCTGTCGCCGCGCACTTCGGGCTGCGCTCGTCGACCGTCCTGGCCTGCTGGTTCCCGTCGTACGACACGGAGTTCGCGAAGTTCTCGCCGGGGCTCGTGCTGCATCTGCGGATGGCCGAGGCGGCGGCTGCGGAGGGCATCGGGACGCTGGATCTCGGGCGGGGGGCCGCCGAGTACAAGGACGCGCTGAAGACCGGCGAGATCCCCGTCTACGAGGGTGCGTGGACGCGTCCCGGGGTGGGGGCGGCGCTCTACTGGCTGAGCCGTGAACCCGCGCGCCGGGCGCACCACTTCGTGCGCGGGCGCCCCCGGCTCGCGCGCGCCGCGGCGCGCGCGCTGAAGAGCGCCGGGCGGCTGCGGAGCGCGGGGCGGCAGCGGGCGGGTTCGGGGCAGCGGGAGAGCTGAAGGGGGCGGATGGCTCGGACGGCGCGGACGGCACAGGCGGCGCGGACGGCGTCACAAGGGTGACGCCGCAGGGTGATACCCGAGGGCTCATGACATCAGGGGGGTTCATGTCCCGTACGACCCGTACATCCCAGGTACGAGACGAGATACGGCGCTTCCTCGCCGTCCGGCCCGTCCAGGTCGGCGAGCTGGACCTGACCGGCGAGGGGGCGACCCTCAGACCCGGGCCGGGCGGCCCGCCCGTGACCTCGGGGCCGGTGTTCGTCCTGGTCCGCAGGGAGGGGCGGCCGGTCGGCACGCTCCTCGGGGAGGTCCCGGAGGGGGCGGACCCGAAGGCGACGCTGAGGGAACTGGCCGAGGGTATGGGCCTGCCGGGGTCCGCCGGGCATCCGTACGGCACCGGGTCCGCCGACCGGACGACGGGGCCGACCCCGCCGTACACCACCGTCGTCATCGCCACCCGCGAGCGGACCGGCACGCTGGTGCACGCGCTCGACTCGATGCTCGCGCAGGACCATCCGCGGTTCGAGATCGTCGTCGTGGACAACGCGCCCGCCACGAGTACTACTCGGGATCTCGTACGGGAGAAGTACGCCGAGCGGGTGAGGTACGTGTGCGAGCCGGTACCCGGACTCGCGGTCGCGCACAACCGGGGGGTGGCCGCGGCGCGCGGGGAGGTCGTGGCGTTCACGGACGACGACGTCGTCGCCGATCCGCGCTGGCTCACCGAGCTGACCTCGCCGTTCGCCGCCGATCCGGGCCTCGGCTGCACGACGGGCCTGATCCTGCCCGCCCGGCTGCGCACCCCGGCCCAGGTCCTCCTGGAGAGCCACGGCGGCTTCTCGAAAGGGTTCGTGCCGAGGACCTACGACCCCGCAGCGCCGCCCGCCGACGAGCCCCTGTTCCCCTTCACCGCCGGGCGGTTCGGGTCGGGGGCCAGCATGGCGTTCCGTACCCGGGTACTACGGGAGGTACGGGGGTTCGACCCGGCGACCGGGGCCGGCACCCTGGCCCGCGGGGGCGACGACCTGTACGGCTTCGTCCGGGTGCTGGCCCGCGGGTACCGGCTGCACTACACGCCGTACGCGCTGGTCTGGCACCACCACCGGGAGACCTGGCGGGACCTGGAGACGCAGGCGTACGGGTACGGGGCGGGGCTGGGCGCGTATTTGACGGCGGTGCTGGTCAACAGCCCCGGGCTGGTGCCGGGGTTCCTCGCGCGGGTGCCGAAGGGGGTGGCGTACGCGCGGGCGTTGACGGCGAGCCGGGGAGTGGAGGGGGGCCGGGGAGCGGGTGGCGGGGCACGGGGTGGGGTACGTGAGGGGGACGAGGCCGGGGTGCCCCAGGGGGATGCGGCGCTGCCGGTCTCCGCCGGGCCCGGGGTGCACGGTGACCGGGATCATCCGTGGCCCCGGCGGCTGTCGCGGCTCCAGCGGCGCGGGATGCTGTACGGCCCGGTCGGGTATCTGCGGGCGCGGTGGGCGTTGCGTACGGCGTGGGGGCGGGGAGGGGCGCGGTGAGCGGGGGCGAGGGCGTCATACCCGGGAGGGACGAGGGCGAGGGCGTCATCCCCGTGGGGGACGGGGACGAGGGCGTCATACCCGTGTTCCTCTACCACGCCGTGATGGACGACCCCCCGGACTGGATCGCGGAGTTCACGGTCACGCCGAAGGTGTTCGCCGCGCATCTGGACGCGGTCGTCGACAGTGGCCGTACGCCGGTCACGATCAGTGTGCTCGCGGACTTCCTCGCGGGGCGGGCCGCGTTGCCGCCGAGGCCGGTGCTGCTGACGTTCGACGACGGGTTCGCGGACCTGCCGGGACCGACCGCCGAGGCGGTGTTCGCGCGGGGCCTCACCGCGACCGCGTACCTCACGACCGGCGCCATCACCCCGGGCGAGCGCAGCCTGTTGCCGCCCGCGCCGATGATGTCGCTGGGCGGCGTACGGGAGTTGGAGCGGGCCGGGATGGAGATCGGCAGCCACACCGTCACCCACGCGCAGCTCGACACCCTCGCGCCCCGGGACCTCGCGCACGAACTGCGCCATTCCCGCGCCGTGCTGGAGGACACGCTCGGCCACCGGGTCCGTCATCTCGCCTACCCGCACGGGTACAACGACCGCCGGGTGCGCCGGATGGCCGCAGCCGCGGGGTACGAGACGGCGACCGCCGTCCGGCACGCGCTCAGTTCGGAGCGGGACGAGGCGCACCGGATCGCGCGGCTGATCGTGCGGCGGAGTCATACCGTCGGGGACGTCGCCGACTGGCTCTCCGGTAAGGGGGCGCGTATCGCGCCGTACCGGGACGCGCCCCGGACGGTGGCGTGGCGGTGGTACCGGAAGGGGCGGGCGGTGGTGAAGGGGCCGGTGTTCGCGGGGTGAGTGGGGGGACGGCGCGGACGAGGGCGCGGATGGCCCTCGGGTATGAGCCGGGTACGCCTCAGGTACCGGGAGGGGCCGAAGGGGCGGGGAGGGCACCCCGCCCCGGTAGCCCCCGGGTAATACCTGTCGCCGGGGACTACTTCAGAGGCTGGTTCAGGTACGGGTCGGAGACCGCCTCGCGCAGGCTCGACCAGGCCCGGGAGTTGGCCACCGCCAGGTCGCAGTGGGGGCCGGGGTCGCGGTAGTTCCACTGGAGGGCCGCCTTGACGCCGGTGAGCCTCTTGAGGACCGAGGGGACCTCGGCGTACCAGTCGGCCTGGCGGCCGGGGCGGGTCGGGTCGTTCGCGGTGCCGAACTCGGAGAGCATCAGCGGTTTGCCGTCGGAGATGTTCCTGCGCATCCAGTCGTGCGTGGCCTGCTGGGTCTGGGCGAAGGAGAGCCAGCCGGCCTTGTGGCACCGGTAGTAGTTGTACTGGTTGTAGGCCACCCAGTCGACGTAGTCGTCGCCGGGGTACATCCGCTTGATGAGGTCGGCGTGGCCCAGATACCCGGTGGTGATCCAGGTCCACACGACGTTGGTGACGCCGAGGGCGCGGAACCGGTCGTGGATGTGCCGGTAGGCGCGTACGTAGTCCTCGGGAGTTCCGCTGTCCGGGGTACGCGTATCCATCTCCAGGTCGAAGGAGAGGAACACCTTCTTCCCGTACGCCTTGATCCGTTTCGCCTGGACGTCGATGACCGAGGCGTCGAGGTCACCGGCCGTGATCTGCTTCCACGTCGGCTGCTGGGCCGCCGTACCGCCCCAGACCTTGCTCTCCCAGGAGAGCAGCAGGAGGCGGTCCCTGCCGACCTCGCGTTCCTCGTCGGTGAGCAACTGGCCTTCCCTGCGCGCCCCTTGGACCAGGGACATGTCGTGGTACGTGTACACGATGTCGAGGGGGCGGCCGATCTGCCGCTCGTACGCCTTCACCTTCTGGGGAAGGTCGTCCTTGTCGTGCGGCACGAACGCGCCGAACCAGGCCCCGCAGGGCGGCTCCAGCAGGGCCGTGGGCGCGCACCGGCCGCCCTGGGCCGAGGGCCGCGAGCCGCCCAGGTCCTGGTCGCCGGAGGAGTCGTCCTTGAGGAGGAGTACCGCGGTGAGGGTGACACCGGCGGTCAGTACGGCGGTGAGCGCGAGGCGCCGGGGGCGGGGCCGGGGTCGTCCTCGATGTCGTCCATGGGAGGGAGGGGTACGGGGTACCCCGGGGGTGCGTTGGCCCGTGATACCTGAGCGGTACACCGGCCGTCGGCGGGCGTTTCGTAAACGGTGGAGCCACCTCACAGGGCAGTACCTTTCGCAGTCCGCGGGGAGGCGCGCAGGCGCGGGCAGAACGCCGCGATGGTGGTCAGCAGCGTCAGGGTGAGCAGGACGCGCTGCGCGCTGAAGGCGTGCGTGGCGATGAACACCGTCCCGACGACCAGGACGGCGGACACGCTCACGAAGACGGTCAGCATCAGCCGCTCCAGGAGGTCGGAGTGGCGTGCGAAGGCCGGGTCGCGGCCTTCGACGGGACCCTCGGCGGGCCGCGCCGCGAGCGCGGGCCCGCAGATTCTGACCAGGGCCCCGCCCGGCCCCGCCGCCAGGAACAGCACGACGGCGGCGGCTCTGAGCGGGGATCCGCCGGGCAGCGCGAGGGAGCTGACGGCGAGCCAGCCGGCGAACGGGGCCGCCATCCGGACGACGAGTTCCTGCGGGGTCATCGGGCCGTCTCCTTCAGCACGTACGCCACCCCCGCCTCGTTGCCCGCGACCCGTTCGAACAGGGGCGACGCGGCGACCGAGGCGCGGATGCGGTCCAACTGGGCTTTGGTGAGGAGGCCGTTCATCTCCGAGTCCGCGTACTGGCCCTGGGACAGGACCAGATAGGCGCGGGCCGGGGACTCGACGGCCGACATGTCGGTGGCGAGCGTCGCCGCCGGGTTCCTCAGGATCGTGTCCACGTGCGCGCGCGAGTCGTCGAGGAACCAGTAGTGGTCGACGCGCCAGTAATCCGCGTACGCCAGTGGGTAGTTGCGGTCCGCCGCGACGACCAGGGAGCCCTCCGGGGCGCGGTCGAAGACCTGCTGGACGAGGTGGACCTCGGCGGGCGGGAAGTAGCTGATGCGGTCCTTGCCGGAGTAGCTCGGGACGAACGCGAGCGTGCCGGCGAGCAGGGCGGCGAGCGGCAGCCAGGTGTAACGCCGCCTGCGCGTACGGGGGTTGAGTTCCGTCGCCGTGAGGGTCCTGACCTGCGGCAGGAGCGCCGCCGCCGCGAAGAACGCCGCGCCGGGGAGCATGAACATCAGGACGCGGAAGATCATCTCGCTGCCGTAGCTGCTCGCCGCGAACATCGGCAGCGGGGCGAGCGCGAGCAGCAGCAGGGGCAACGCCCGGTGGCGCAGCACCGGTTGGCGCCAGGCGCCGAGCGCCGCGAGCAGGATCACCGACGCGGACAGCAGGCGGGCGGCCCAGGACGTCGCGATCGCGCCCGTGCCGGTGGGGGTGGCGCCGTAGCCCGTCTCGACGTTGCCGCCGATGTCGCCGACCGAGCGCAGCATGTCCGGCATCGTCGCCGACAGGAACGGCAGGGCGGCGGTCAGGCACCAGGCGAGGAAGATGACGACCGTGGTGACCAGCGGAACCCTGTCCCGGTAGCGGCGCGCGAAGAAGAGGGCCGCGAGGCAGATCACCAGCATGCCCGGGGTGAGCTGGTGGGAGATGACGATGCCGACGACGAACAGGGTGAGGACGACGGTCCATACGGCCGCGCGGGAGCGGGCGTCGGGGGTACGGGGGGTGGCGTACCTCCTGAGGACTACGGCGAGTACGCCGAGGTGGAGGGCGAAGGCGACGGACTGGGGGGAGAAGTAGTCCTGTCCCACCCAGTTGGCGACGTAGAACAGCCATACCGCCGTCCAGACCAGGCGCCGGTCCTCGGTGAACGTGCGGTAGATCAGCAGCAGGGGGAGCAGCAGCATCAGGCTGGAGACCAGGGGCCACCACGCCATGAACCGGGCCGCCGAGTCGACCCCCAGGAGGCGTACGAGCGTCGCCTGCGCCGCGAAGAAGCCGGGCCACTGGTCGTAGACGGCCATGTCGCCGAGGGCGTCCGAGCCCTGGAGGCGGCCCGCCGTGAGGAGGTGGTCGATCACCGCGTCGTGCTTCCACGCCCAGGCGTACAGGGGGGTGGGGTACAGGACGGCCTGGGTCGCGCGCTCCATCACCAGCAGGCCGACGAGGTACGCCGGCGCCCAGGCGGGGTGCCTGCGGCGGGAGTTGACGAGCGTGCACCAGAACCCGGCCGTCAGCACGGCCAGTCCCGCCCAGAACGCCGGATGCAACGCCGTGACCAGCCCGAAGTCGTCCAGCTTCCCGACGTCCGTGTGCCCCACGGCGTACGCCCACAGCCCCATCGCCCCGGCCAGCCCCGCCGCGGGCCACAACGCCGAGTGGTACCAGGGGCGCGCGGGCGGGAGGTCGGCGAGATCGGTGACGGGGTCCTCGGGGTGCGAGGCGGGAGGCTCGGCGAGGGCGGTGGCGGGGGCGCCGAGGGGGGCGGCTGATGTCTCGGTACGCCCCTGGGGGGACATACCCGGGTACGGCACCGGGTCCCCCGAGGGGGCTACGGGACTACCGGAGGACGGCCCCGGCTCCCCCGAGGGCACCCCGGCCCCCCCGGTGCCTCCGGACGTACCCCGCGAGGCTCCGAAGGGGGAGGCGGAGACGTCGGACTCCCATACCCCGAAGCCGGTCTCAGCCTCACCGGGCACGCCCCCGGACCGCCCCCGAGGTCCCTCCCCGGTACCCCCGTCCCCCCCGGTACCCGCGGCCCACTCCCCCACGGCGCCCTGTCCCGCGGCCTCGGGCCAGCGAACGACCCGCGTCCGCCCGGCACCGGCGGCCGGCTCGCCCCCGCGCGCGGCACGGCCGCCGTCGCGAAGCCGCAACTTCCGTGTCCCCTCCGTCCGTTCGTCCCTCGCCCCGCGCTCGTCCGGCCCCACGCCGGGCGGTTCGGAGGTGTCGGTGTTCGGCTGGGACGTCTCCGCGCTCTGGGAACCCTTGTCGGGTTCCGGCTCGGTTCTCCGGTTCGGTGTGCGCACGACGGTTCCCCCCTGTCGTTCGGCGTCGGTTCAGGTCGTGGGGCGCGGTGGGGCGCGGTGGAGCGAGAGGAGCACGGCGAGGACGAAGAGCGCGGCGAGGGTCGGCGGCGCGAAGGGCGCCAGGGCCTCTCGCCACACCCAGCCCCCCAGGGCGGCGAGATAGACGAGCCCCCAGCGCGCCGTCCAGGGCAGCCGCAGCCGCTCCCCCAGCCGGGCGAGCACCTGCGACAGCGCGACGAGGCACAGCAGTTGGCACAGCGGCGGCGCCCAGCGCAGCAGCGGTACGGGCCCGTCGAGCCCCATCGCCTCCGCGAGGAATCGCGCCGTTTCCGTATAGAACGTCCCGCCCACCGCCCCCGGTTCCCGCCCCAGCGAGACCGGTACGGCGTACAGCGCGAGGACCACGGCCCCCAGCGCCGTCCCCGGCAGCCACGGATCGTGCCGCAGGCTGAGCGTCACCGCCCCGGCGTACAGCAGGAGCAGCACGAGCCCGGCGCCGAGCGCCGTCCAGGGCAGCGCGTCGAGCATCGCCCGCCCGGGCAGGGACCCGGACTCCAGCGCCGCATCCGTCGTACCCGCAGGACCCGTAGTACCCGTAGTACCCGTGGCGCTTGAGGACCGCAGCCACGGCAGGTCCCGCACCCCGAGAGCGAACACGGTGACGGCGGCGGCGAGGGCCGTCCACAGCCCGCCCCGCAGCCACCGCTGCCCCTTCTCGGACCACAACCCCCTTGCCGTGTACGCCGGTTCGACGGCCCGTTCGGCGGGGAGCCCGCCCGCGGGCGGCCGTGAGGAGGACTCGGACGACGACCCGGAGGCCAGTTCGGAGGCCGACCCCGGAGGGGTACCCGGGTAGTACCCAGGTACGACACCCGAGCGCGCCCCCGGCACCGAAGCGCCCGCGCCCGGCATCGAAGCGCCCCCACCCCGCGCCCCCGACCGCCCCTGCGGCCACACGATCACCGCCAGCGTGTCCGCCTCCAGCGCCTCCCGCTCGTACCCCCGCCGCCCGATGAACAGCGGCACGGTGTCCTCGTCGGCGGCAGCCGCGCGCCGCGCCCAGCTCGTGCCGTACCCGGAGGCCGTCGCGTACCCGGCGGTCGCGCCGAGCCGATGGGCGGGCGCAGGTACGGGCGCGGGCGCGGCAGCCAAGGCCGCCCCCGGCGCTGACGCCGCCCCCACCCCCACCCCCGACCTCGCCGCCGCCCCCGACCCCGGCGCAGAGCCTTCGCCCCCCACCCCCACCGCATCCCCCGCCCCCGCCGGCCGCAGCGCCGCCCGCAGCCCCACCACCGACACCCCCGCGATCAGCGTCATCCCGAGCAGCACCGCCCACCCCGCCCCGGCGATCCCCGCGGGCCCGAACAGCACCGCCGCGCTCCCGAGGACCAGCGTGCACATCGCGCCCTGGAGCGCGGCGAGCAGCCCCGTGCGCCCCTGCACGCGCAGCACCCCGATGTACAGCTCGACCACGACCCGGGGCAGCGCCCCGAGGGCCAGCAGCCGCAGCACCGTCGTCCCGTGCTCGGCGTAGTCCTCGTCGAACGGCGTGAGGATCCGCGGCGCGAAAAGGACCAGCACGAGGACGACGGGTACGAGGAGCAGCGTCATCCGGCGCAGCGCGCCCCGTACGCCGTCGGCGAGGTGGCGGGGGTCGTGGGAGGCGTGCGCGGTGAGCGAGGAGGCCATGTTGATGGCCATGAACTCCATGGTGCCGCCGACGGTGTAGGCGACGTAGAAGTAGCCGTTCTCGGCCGCGCTGAAGCGCACGGCGACCATCACCGGCAGCAGGTTGATCATCGCGAGGCTGAACAGCGCGCCCAGCGAGTCGCCCGCGAGGAAGCGGCCCATCTCGCGCAGGCGCGGCGGCTCGACGTGCCGGTCGGCGGCCTGCTGGCGCGGGATGAGGCGGCGGAAGATCAGCCAGCCGAGCGGCAGCGTCGACAGGGCTATCGCGGCGGCCCAGGAGACGAAGATGCCGAGCACCGGCAGCACGGTCGCGAACACGGCGAGCAGGATCAGCTTGCCGACGGAGAACACCGCGTTGCCGACGGGCACCCACAGGGCCTTGCGCAGCCCCGTCAGCACCCCGTCCTGGAGCGTCAGCAGCGCCCACGCGACGCACGCGACGACGAACACCGCGCCGGCGGCGGGCGCCCCCAGGGGCGCGTACGAGGCCCCCCACAGGTCGAGCGTCAGCAGGAACACGAACGCGGCGACCGCCACGACCACCGAGCTCGCCGCGTACGCGCGCCACACCAGCGCCCCCGTCGCCCGTCCCGCGCGCGGGACGAACCGGACGACCGCGCCGATCATCGTCGTCGCCGTGATGCTCGCGAGCAGGCGCATCGCGGCGATGGCGGCGGAGCCCTGGCCGACGGCCTCCTCCGAGTAGTAGCGGGCGGCGACCAGCCAGAACCCGAGGCCCAGGACGGCGGAGACGCCGGTGCTGAGCATCAGGAAGTAGGCGTTCCTGAAGAGGGAGTCGGGGCCCCCGCGCGCGGGCGCGCTGTTCGCGTCCTCGCGACGGGCCTCCGCACGCGCACCGGCCGCCGCGCGCTGTCTGGGCTCCGCCCGCGTCTCAGTCACGGCTCACCCCTGGCGCGCGCACGGGCGCCTCCCCCGCCGGCCGCACCCCCGCCTCCGTCAGCGCCGCGATCACCTCACGCGCGCGCAGGGGGTCGGCCGGCAGCGCGTGCCGCGCGAACCAGCGCGCCCCGGACGGGTCCGGCGACACGTCCGTGAACTCCGCGCCCGCGTAGTCGTCCAGCGGCGGGTCGTACAGGTACCCGGCGACGATCCCCCGGCGCGCGAGCGCCTCCCGCGCGGCGTCCCGGTCCGCGACGAACAGGGGGACCCGGAAGAGGGGCTGCGGCGGGCCGTCGCCCGCGCGCGCCCACGGCGTCGCGAGGAGACGCTCCGTCCCTTCCCGGCAGGCCGTCAGGACGCCGTCCAGGCGGTCCAGCTTGCGCTCCACGCGCGCGAGGCGGCCGTTTCCGGCGCGCAGGCGGTAGTCGTGCATGTCGACGCGGACCCACGGGTCGTACGCGTCGAGGCCGGGGGCCGCGGCGCCCGCGCGCGTGAGGTCCGCCGGCCGCAGCGGCATCCGGATCTCCTCGCGCTCCATCCGCCCGAGCCCGCGCAGGACGGCCCAGGCGGCCCCGCGCAGGCCGAGGCCCCGTACGGCGGCCTCCGCGTACGGCCGTACGGCGTACGCCAGTTCGGCCGTCGGCCGCGCGGGAAGCAGCAGGTCCTCGCGGGCCTTCTCCAGGGCGTCGCGCAGGCCCGGGTCCGCGCAGGACAGGAACCCGCCCGCCTTCGCCCCGACGTGCTTCGACAGGCTGAACACGGAGGCGTCGCCCCACGCGCCGACGGCCCTGCCGCCGGTCTCGCTGCCGATCGCGTGCGCGCCGTCCTCGAACAGCGGGATGCCCAGCGCGTCGCACCTCGCGCGCAGGCGCGGGGCGTCGTCCGGGTTGCCGTACAGGTTCGTCGTCAGGACGGCGGACAGGGTGCCCCAGGTGGCCTCCGGGACCGCGTCCACGTCGATCGACGCGTCCAGCGGCCTCAGGGGCGCCTGGACGGGCCTGAGGCCCGCCGCGAGCACCACGAAGAAGATCACGTCGTCGTTGACGGGCGACATCAGGACCCGTCCGCCGGGCGGGCACCAGTGGCGCAGCGCCACGTACAGCCCGAACCGGCACGACGGCACGTACACGCATTCCCGGCCGAGTCTGCCGCGCATCGTCGCTTCCAGCCGCGCGAGCCGGGCCCCTGCTCCCGCCCCGCCCGGCCGTACGCCACGACCCGCCGACCCCCGGCCGGCCTCCCCTTCGGCCATCCGCCCCCCAGATGCGCCCAGCGAGAGCCCCCTCCCCGAGGCCCTCCGGCACCGCCCAGAGTCTCCCTGTTCGCACCGCTCCGTCAAGATTGCGTCCCAGCCTGTGGATAACTTCCCGTATCCGACCTAAAGAGGTGTCATGTGCGGAGTGGTGAGGTGTGTGGGGTGTGTGGGGTGCTGTCCGCCTCGGGACGGTGGCACGGCTGTCCGCGCGCGGGCGCGAGTTGCGTGGGCCTCACTCCCAAAGGGCTGACGGTGCCGGGGGCTCGCGGTCATACTGGCCGCGAGGACCCGTGAGGCCGGGGTGCCGCCCGGCCGGGTCGGGGAGCGCGACGCCGGCCGGCTGGTTCACCGCACAACCGTGTACGCCCTCCGAGCAGAATCCGGAAACCGTGGGATGACCGTCTGTCTGCTTCTGCTGAGTGCCGTCGGGCTGACGGCCGCGGTGCCGGTGCCGCGCGCGCTGACGCGGGCGCGGTGGCCGGAGCGGGAGCCCGTGGTGGGGCTGTGGGTGTGGCAGTGCCTCGTCGCGACCGTACTGCTGTGCTGCGTCACCGCGTTGACGCTGGGCGTCGCCGCGGTCTTCCACACGGTCCGTACGCAGTTGTTCGCGCCCGCGCCCCAGGAGGTGACCGAGGCGTACGACCTGTCGGCCGCGCCCGTGTGGGCGGTCGTCCTGACGCTGCTGCTGGCGTGCGGGGCCGCGTGGACGACGGCGATGCTCGGGCGGGAGCTGGTCGAGGCCCGGCGGCGGCGCGTCCGGGACCGGGCGCTGCTGCGGGAGCGGGCGCCGGACCTCCCGGCGGGGCTGCCCTCCGCGCGCGGGCCCCTGCTCGTCCTGGAGGACGAGTACCCGGACGCCTGGTGGCTGCCCGGCAGCCCGCCCCAGCTGATCGTGACCACCGGCGCGCTGAACCGGCTCACCGCGCACCAGCTCGACGCCGTCCTCACCCACGAGAAGGGGCACGCCCGCGCCCACCACGACTGGCTGCTGCACCTCTCGACGGCCCTCGCGACCGGCTTCCCGCGCGTCCCCCTCTTCGCGCACTTCTGCGACCAGACCCACCGGCTCGTCGAACTCGCCGCGGACGACACGGCGTCGCGGCGCTGCGGGCACCTCACGACGGCCCTCGCGCTCATCGAGCTGAACCAGCACCGGGGCGTCCTGTCCTGCGCCTCCAGCCACCGCCTCCTGGGCGAGCGCGTCGACCGCCTCCTCCAGCCCCCGCCGCGCCTGCTGCGCCGGCACCGGGCGCTGACGACGACGGTGGCCGCGCTGGTCCCGCTGCTGCCGCTGCTGATCACGTTCGCGCCGGGGTTGTCGGCGCTGACGTAGCGCGCGGCGGGGTGCCGGACAGCGCGGGCGGACATGGCCCCCGGCCCCCTGACCAGCACTCCCCGGCCCGGCAGTCGCCCCCGGCCCGGCAGCCGCCTCCTGGCCCGGCAGCCGCCCCCGGCCAGGCCGCCTTCCCCCCTGGCCCGGCAGCCACTCCCTGACCAGGCAGCCTCCCCCTACGACCAGTCCGGCTCCTCCTCCAGCTCGCCCCAGAAGTCGTCCTCAGCCGGCGCCTCAGCCGGCGCGGAACCCCGCGCCGCGGGAGCCGGGGCTGACGCCGGAGCCGGCCCCTCCTCGCCGCCCCCGGGTGCCCCGCCCAGTTCCGCCAGGGCCGCCACGACGCCCTCGCCGTAGGTCGCGAGCTTCTTCTCGCCCACCCCGCTGATCCCCGCCAGCTCCCGTACCGACGTCGGCCACGCGGAGACGATCTCGCGGAGGGTCGCGTCGTGGAAGATGACGTACGCCGGGACGCCCTGCTCGCGGGCCTGTTCGGCGCGCCAGGCGCGCAGGGCCTCGAAGGCGGGCTGGAGGTGGGGCGGCAGTTCGACGACGGCCGCCTTGGCCTTGCCGCTCCTCCCGGAACCGGAGGAGGACGTCTTGGCGGTCGGCGCCTTCTTCGGCTCCTTGCGCAGCGGTACGTCCCGCTCGCGGCGCAGGACGGTCCCGCTGTCCTCGGTGAGGACCAGCGTTCCGTACTCGCCCTCGACCGCGAGGAGGCCCTGGGCCAGCAACTGCCGGATGACGCCCCGCCATTCGCCGTCCGCGAGGTCCTGGCCGATGCCGAAGACGGAGAGCTGGTCGTGGTCGAACTGGATGACCTTGCCGGTGCGCTTGCCGAGCAGGATGTCGATGATCTGGACCGCGCCGAACTTCTGGCCGCGCTCGCGCTGGAGGCGGACGACGGTGGAGAGGACCTTCTGCGCGGCGACCGTGCCGTCCCAGGTCTCCGGCGGGGTCAGGCATGTGTCGCAGTTGCCGCAGCCGACGGGGTCGGGGTCCTGGCCGAAGTAGTTCAGGAGCTGGCCGCGCCGGCACCGCGCGGTCTCGCACAGCGCGAGCATCGCGTCGAGGTGGGACTGCGCGCGGCGCCGGAACGCCTCGTCACCCTCGCCGGACTGGATCAGCTTGCGCTGCTGGATGACGTCGTTGAGGCCGTACGCCATCCATGCCGTGGACGGCAGCCCGTCACGCCCCGCGCGGCCGGTCTCCTGGTAGTACCCCTCGACGGACTTCGGCAGGTCGAGGTGGGCGACGAAGCGGACGTCCGGCTTGTCGATGCCCATGCCGAAGGCGATGGTCGCGACGACGGTGAGGCCGTCCTCGCGCAGGAACCGGGACTGGTGCCTGGCGCGGGTGCCCGCGTCGAGCCCGGCGTGGTAGGGCACGGCCGCGATGCCGTTGGCCGCCAGGAACTCGGCGGTCTTCTCGACCGAGTTGCGCGAGAGGCAGTACACGATGCCGGCGTCGCCCGCGTGCTCCTCGCGCAGGAACGCCAGGAGCTGCTTCTTCGGGTCGGCCTTCGGGACGATGCGGTACTGGATGTTGGGCCGGTCGAAGCTGGCGACGAAGTGCCGGGCGGCCGGCATGCCGAGGCGCTGGACGATCTCCTGGTGCGTGGCCTTCGTCGCCGTCGCCGTCAGGGCGATGCGCGGGACGTCCGGCCAGCGCTCGCCCAGGAGGGACAGGGCCAGGTAGTCGGGGCGGAAGTCGTGGCCCCACTGGGAGACGCAGTGCGCCTCGTCGATCGCGAAGACGGCGATCTTGCCGCGCGAGAGGAGGTCCAGCGTGCTGTCCAGGCGCAGGCGCTCGGGCGCGAGGTAGAGCAGGTCCAGCTCGCCCGCCGCGAACTCGGCCTCCACGAGGCGGCGTTCGTCGAAGTCCTGCGTCGAGTTGATGAACCCGGCCCGCACGCCGACCGCGCGCAGGGCGTCGACCTGGTCCTGCATGAGCGCGATCAGCGGCGATACGACGATCCCCGTACCGGCTCTGACCAGCGCGGGAATCTGGTAGCACAGCGACTTGCCGCCGCCGGTCGGCATCAGCACGACCGCGTCACCGCCGGCGATCACATGATCGACGATCGCCGCCTGCTCGCCCCGGAAACTGTCGTACCCGAACACCCGGTGCAGCGCGGCGAGCGCCTCGCTCTCCCCCGCCGCCGACCCCGCGACCCCTACCGCCTCCGCCATAACGCCGATCCCACCCGTCGTCCCTCGAACCACTGCCTCCACGTGCCCCCCACGATAGGCCCCCGCGCCGACACCCACGGAGTTATCCACAGGCCGGTCCGGGAACCGCGCGCCCGCACCCGCCCCCGGCACGCCGACGGCCCGGCACCCCCCGGAAGAAGGGCACCAGGCCGTCGTACACACCGCGCGCGACCTCAGCGCACGAACACCCCCGCCTGGCCCGCCAGGTCGAGGAAGTACTGCGGCGCCACGCCGAGCACGAGCGTCACCGCCACGCCCACCCCGATCGCGGTCATGGTCAGCGGTGAGGGGACGGCGACCGTCGGCCCGTCCGGGCGGGGCTCGCTGAAGAACATCAGGACGATCACCCGGATGTAGAAGAACGCGGCGATGGCGGACGAGAGCACACCGACCACGACGAGCGGCGCCGCGCCCCCCTCCGCTGCGGCCTTGAAGACGGCGAACTTGCCCGCGAACCCGGAGGTCAGCGGGATGCCGGCGAAGGCCAGCAGGAACACGGCGAAGACGGCCGCCACCAGAGGTGAACGGCGGCCCAGGCCGGCCCACTTGGACAGGTGGGTCGCCTCGCCCCCGGCGTCGCGGACCAGCGTGACCACCGCGAACGCGCCGATCGTCACGAAGGAGTACGCGGCGAGGTAGAAGAGCACCGAGGAGACCCCGTCGGGCGTCGTCGCGATGACACCCGCGAGGATGAACCCGGCGTGCGCGATGGACGAGTACGCCAGCAGCCGCTTGATGTCGGTCTGGGTGATGGCGACGATCGCGCCGCCCAGCATCGTGACGATCGCGACGCCCCACATCACCGGCCGCCAGTCCCACCTGAGCCCCGGCAGGATGACGTACAGGACCCGCAGCAGCGCCCCGAACGCGGCGACCTTGGTGGCGGCGGCCATGAACCCGGTGACCGGCGTGGGCGCGCCCTGGTAGACGTCCGGCGTCCACATGTGGAACGGCACGGCGCCGACCTTGAAGAGCAGGCCCATGACCAGCAGCGCGGCGCCGATGAGGAGCAGCGCGTCGTTGCCCATGGTGTCGGCGAGCGCGGGGTCGACGGACGTGACCGTGCCGTCGACGACCTGCGCGATGGTGCCGTAGGAGACGGAACCGGCGTACCCGTACAGCAGGGCGATCCCGAACAGGGTGAACGCGGAGGCGAACGCGCCGAGCAGGAAGTACTTGACGGCCGCTTCCTGCGACATGAGCCGCTTGCGGCGCGCGAGCGCGCACAGCAGGTACAGCGGGAGGGAGAAGACCTCAAGGGCGATGAAGAGGGTCAGCAGGTCGTTGGCGGCCGGGAAGACCAGCATGCCCGCGACCGCGAAGAGCAGCAGCGGGAACACCTCGGTGGTCGTGAACCCGGCCTTGACGGCGGCCTGTTCGCTGTCGCTGCCGGGTACGGCGGCGCCCTGCGCGGCGAACGAGTCGACCCGGTTGCCGTGCGCCTCGGGGTCGAGGCGCCGCTCGGCGAAGGTGAACAGGCCGACCAGGGCGGCGAGCAGGATCGTGCCCTGGAGGAAGAGCGCCGGTCCGTCGACGGCGATGGCGCCCATCGCGGCGATCCCCGCGCGCGTGGTGCCGTACCCCTTCGCCGCGAGGGCGACGACGGCCGCGAACGCGGCGCACAGGGCGACGACCGAGACGAACAGCTGGGCGTAGTAGCGGGACCTCCGCGGCACGAACGCCTCGACGAGGATCCCGACGACCGCCGCGCCCACGACGATCAGGGTGGGCGACAATTGCCCGTATTCGATCTTCGGCGCGTCGATCTTCGTGATCGGATCGGCCGCCGTTGTCCACAGGCTGTGGACGACAGTTGCGCTCACCTGGCCGCCTCCACCTCGGGCTGGGGGTCCTTCTTGTCCACGTCGGACAGCGTCTGCTTGACCGCCGGGTTCACGACGTCCGCGATCGGCTTCGGGTAGACCCCGAGGACGACGAGCAGGACGATCAGCGGCGTGACGACCGCGATCTCCCTGATCTTCAGATCCGGCATCGACGCGACCTCGGGCTTCACCGGGCCGGTCATCGTCCGCTGGTAGAGGACGAGCGTGTACAGCGCGGCGAGCACGATCCCGAAGGTGGCGATGATCCCTACGACGGGGTAGCGCGCGAACGCGCCGACCAGCACCAGGAACTCGCTCACGAAGGGCGCGAGGCCCGGCAGCGAGAGGGTGGCGAGGCCGCCGATCAGGAACGTCCCGGCGAGCACCGGGGCGACCTTCTGGACGCCGCCGTAGTCGGCGATGAGCCGCGAGCCGCGCCGGGAGATCAGGAAGCCTGCGACGAGCATCAGGGCGGCCGTGGAGATGCCGTGGTTGACCATGTAGAGCGTCGCCCCGGACTGGCCCTGGCTGGTCATCGCGAAGATGCCGAGCACGATGAACCCGAAGTGCGAGATCGACGCGTAGGCGACCAGCCGCTTGATGTCACGCTGCCCGACGGCGAGCAGGGCGCCGTAGATGATGCTGATCAGGGCGAGCACGAGAATGACCGGAGTCGCCCATTTCGACGCCTCGGGGAAGAGTTGCAGACAGAAGCGGAGCATCGCGAACGTGCCGACCTTGTCGACGACGGCCGTGATGAGGACCGCGACCGGTGCGGTGGCCTCGCCCATCGCGTTCGGCAGCCAGGTGTGCAGCGGCCACAGCGGGGCCTTCACCGCGAAGGCGAAGAAGAAGCCGAGGAACAGCCAGCGCTCCGTGTTGGTCGCCATGTCGAGCGAGCCATTGGCCCGCGCGGCGGCGATCTCCTGGAGGCTGAAGTTGCCCGCGACCACGTACAGGCCGATCACGGCGGCCAGCATGATCAGGCCGCCGACCAGGTTGTAGAGCAGGAACTTGACGGCCGCGTACGACCGTTGGGTGGACGCCGCCTCCTCGCCGTGCTCGTGCGCGCGGTCCCCGAAGCCTCCGATGAGGAAGTACATCGGGATGAGCATGGCCTCGAAGAAGATGTAGAAGAGGAAGACGTCGGTGGCCTCGAAGGAGATGATCACCATCGCCTCGACGGCCAGGATCAGCGCGAAGAAGCCCTGGGTGGGCCGCCAGCGCCTGCTGCCGGTCTCCAGCGGGTCGGCGTCGTTCCAGCCGGCCAGGATGATGAACGGGATGAGCAGCGCGGTCAGCGCGATGAGCGCCACCGCGATGCCGTCGACACCCAGCTCGTAGCGGACCCCGAACTCCTTGATCCAGGAGTGGGACTCGGTGAGCTGGTAGCGGTCGCCGTCGGGGTCGAAGCGGACCAGGATCGCGATCGCGAGGGCGAGCGTGCCGAGCGAGACCAGCAGCGCGAGCGACTTCGCCGCGCCTCGCCTCGCGGCCGGTACGGCGGCCGTGGCGATCGCCCCGACGGCGGGGAGCACCGCCGTCGCTGTCAGCAGGGGAAAGGACATCGGTATCAGACCGCCCTCATCAGCAGCGTCGCGGCGACCAGGACCGCCGCGCCGCCGAACATCGAGACCGCGTAGGAGCGCGCGAAGCCGTTCTGGAGGCGCCGCAGCCGTCCGGACAGGCCGCCGACGCCGGCCGCGGTGCCGTTGACGACGCCGTCGACCAGGGTGTGGTCGACGTACACCAGCGAGCGCGTGAGGTGCTCGCCGCCGCGCACCAGGACGACGTGGTTGAAGTCGTCCTGGAGGAGGTCGCGGCGGGCGGCCCGGGTGAGCAGCGACCCGCGCGGGGCGACGGCCGGGACGGGCCGGCGGCCGTACTGGAGGTACGCCAGGGCGACGCCGACGACCATGACGGCGACCGTCGCCGAGGTGACCGTCGCGGCGCTGATGGGCGCGTCGCCGTGGTCGTGGCCGGTGACCGGCTCCAGCCAGTGCAGGAAGCGGTCGCCGACGCCGAACACGCCGCCCGCGAAGACCGAGCCGAAGGCCAGCACGATCATGGGGATCGTCATGGACTTGGGGGACTCGTGCGGGTGCGGTTCGTTGCCGTTCTCGTCGGGCTGCCAGCGCTTCTCGCCGAAGAACGTCATCAGCATCACGCGCGTCATGTAGTACGCGGTGATGGCCGCGCCCAGCAGGGCCGCGCCGCCGAGGATCCAGCCCTCGGTGCCGCCCTTGGCGAACGCCGCCTCGATGATCTTGTCCTTGGAGAAGAAGCCGGACAGGCCGGGGAACCCGATGATCGCGAGGTAGCCGAGGCCGAACGTGATGAACGTGACCGGCATGTACTTCCTGAGGCCGCCGTACCTGCGCATGTCGACCTCGTCGTTCATGCCGTGCATGACGGAGCCCGCGCCGAGGAAGAGCCCGGCCTTGAAGAAGCCGTGCGTCACCAGGTGCATGATCGCGTAGACGTACCCGATGGGGCCGAGTCCTGCCGCGAGGACCATGTAGCCGATCTGCGACATCGTCGACCCGGCGAGGGCCTTCTTGATGTCGTCCTTCGCGCAACCGACGATCGCACCGAACAGCAGCGTGACCGCGCCGACGATGGTGACGACCAACTGCGCGTCCGGCGCGGCGTTGAACACCGCCGCCGAGCGGACGATCAGGTACACGCCCGCGGTGACCATCGTCGCCGCGTGGATGAGCGCCGACACGGGCGTCGGGCCCTCCATGGCGTCCCCCAGCCAGGACTGGAGCGGCACCTGCGCGGACTTGCCGCAGGCCGCGAGCAGCAGCATCAGGGCGATCGCGGTGAGCTTGCCCTCGCTCGCGTCGGCGGCGACACCGGGTTCGGTGTGCGTGCCGAGGAGCGGGCCGAAGGCGAACGTCCCGAAGGTCGTGAACATCAGCATGATCGCGATCGACAGGCCCATGTCGCCGACCCGGTTGACCAGGAACGCCTTCTTCGCGGCCGTCGCGGCGCTGGGCTTGTGCTGCCAGAACCCGATGAGCAGGAACGAGGCGAGGCCCACGCCCTCCCAGCCGACGTACAGCAGGAGGTAGTTGTCGGCGAGCACCAGGATCAGCATCGCCGCGAGGAACAGGTTCAGGTAGCCGAAGAAGCGGCGGCGCCGGTCGTCGTGCTCCATGTACCCGATCGAGTACAGGTGGATCAGCGAGCCGACGCCCGTGATCAGCAGCACGAACGTCATGGACAGCTGGTCGAGGCGGAACGCGACGTCCGCCTGGAAGCCCTCGACGGGGATCCAGCTGAACAGGTGCTGGTGCAGCGTGCGGTGCTCGGCGTCCTTGCCGAGCAGGTCCGCGAAGAGGATCAGGCCGAACACGAAGGAGACGGCCGACAGGAGCGTGCCGATCCAGTGGCC
Organism: Streptomyces niveiscabiei; assembly: GCF_033794345.1. NCBI lineage: Bacteria > Bacillati > Actinomycetota > Actinomycetes > Kitasatosporales > Streptomycetaceae > Streptomyces > Streptomyces niveiscabiei. The sequence goes on along the minus strand of NZ_JARAYJ010000013.1, from coordinate 42,531 downwards.
GACGGCGTCGAGCCGGCGGCCTCCGGTGAGCAGGACGGCCGCTCCGAGCAGGGGCGCCGCGATCAGCAGCGCGATGAGGTTCTCCACGTTTCTTCCGACCCCTTACAGCTTCATCAGGCTGGCGTCGTCGACCGAGGCCGAGTGGCGGGAGCGGAACAGCGACACGATGATCGCGAGTCCGACCACGACCTCCGCCGCGGCGACGACCATCGTGAAGAAGGCGATGATCTGGCCGTCGAGGTTGCCGTGCATCCGGGAGAAGGCGACGAACGCGAGGTTGCAGGCGTTCAGCATCAGCTCGACGCACATGAAGACGACGATGGCGTTGCGCCGGATGAGCACTCCGGTCGCGCCGATCGTGAACAACAGGGCGGCGAGGTACAGGTAGTTGACGGGGTTCACTGCGACGCCTCCTCTGCCTCGCGGGTCTCGCGCGTCTCGCGCCCGAATCGCGGCGGCTCGATCTCGTCGCGCTCCAGGCGCTCCTCGGAGCGCTGCTGGAGGGCCTTGAGGTCGGCGATCGCCTCGGTGGACACGTCCCGGATCTGGCCGCGGTCGCGCAGGGTCTTGCTGACGGTCAGTTCGGACGGCGTGCCGTCGGGCAGCAGGCCCGCGATGTCGACGGCGTTGTGCCGCGCGTACACGCCGGGGGCCGGGAGCGGCGGGAGGTGCTTGCCCTCGCGCACGCGCTGCTCGGCCAGTTCGCGCTGGGTCTTGGCGCGCTCGGTGCGCTCGCGGTGGGTGAGGACCATCGCGCCGACGGCCGCCGTGATGAGCAGCGCGCCGGTGATCTCGAAGGCGAACACGTACTTCGTGAAGATGAGGGTCGCGAGGCCCTCCACGTTGCCGTTCGCGTTCGCCTGCGCGAGGCCGTTGAACTCGCTCAGCGAGGCGTTCCCGATGCCGCCGACCAGCAGGATCCCGAAGCCGAGGCCGCTCAGCAGGGCGAGCCAGCGCTGCCCCTTGATGGTCTCCTTCAGGGAGTCGGCGGCGGTGACGCCGACCAGCATGACGACGAACAGGAACAGCATCATGATCGCGCCCGTGTAGACGACGATCTGCACGATGCCGAGGAAGTAGGCGCCGTTGGCGAGGTAGAACACCGCGAGGATGATCATGGTCCCGGCGAGGCACAGCGCGCTGTGGACGGCCCGCCTCATGAAGACGGTGCACAGGGCGCCGATCACCGCGACCGTACCGAGCGTCCAGAACTGGAACGCCTCGCCGGTGGAGGTCGAGTAGGCGGCTAGCGCGCTCACGCGTCCACCCCCTCTTCTTCCGGCTTCTCGCCCTTGGAGACGGCGACCTGACGCTCCGTACCGGGCGCGGCCTCGGTGACCAGCCCCCGGTAGTAGTCCTGTTCGTCCGTCCCGGGATAGATCGCGTGGGGCGTGTCGACCATGTTGTCGTCGAGGCCCGCGAGGAGCTGTTCCTTGGTGTAGATGAGGTTCGCGCGGCTGGAGTCGGCCAGTTCGAACTCGTTGGTCATCGTCAGCGCGCGCGTGGGGCACGCCTCGATGCACAGGCCGCACAGGATGCAGCGGGCGTAGTTGATCTGGTAGACGCGGCCGTAGCGCTCGCCCGGGGAGTAGCGCTCCTCATCGGTGTTGTCCGCGCCCTCGACGTAGATCGCGTCGGCGGGGCAGGCCCAGGCGCACAGTTCACAGCCGACGCACTTCTCCAGGCCGTCCGGATGGCGGTTGAGCTGATGCCGTCCGTGGAACCGCGGGGCGGTGGTCTTCTGCTGCTCCGGGTACTGCTCCGTGAGCCGCTTCTTGAACATGGCCTTGAAGGTCACGCCGAAGCCGGCGACGGGGTTCTGGAAACCGGGTGCGGTCTCCTTGGGCTCCTCAGCCATCGGACGCCTCCTTTCCGTCACGAGGTCCGTCACTCTGAGTATCGACCCCACCACTGACAATCAGCTCCCGCTCCTGGCGGGACCGGCGCCGGGGCACCGGCGGAAGCTCCTGTCCGGGCAGCGGCGGCACCGGGAATCCGCCCGCCATCGGGTCGAACCCGACCGGTTCGGCGGGGAGTTCGGCGCCCTTCCGCGCCTTGTCGCGGAAGACGTCGGCGACGAAGGAGATCAGCAGGACGGCGATCAGCCCGCCGGCCACGTACAGGGCGATGTCGGTGAAGCCGTAGTTCTCGTTGCGCAGGGTCCGCATGGTGGCGACGAGCATCAGCCACACCATCGAGACCGGCAGCAGCACCTTCCAGCCGAGCTTCATCAGCTGGTCGTAGCGCACGCGCGGGAGCGTGCCGCGCAGCCAGATGAAGAAGAACAGCAGGAGCTGCACCTTGACGACGAACCAGAGCATCGGCCACCAGCCGTGGTTCGCGCCCTCCCAGAAGCCGCTGATCGGCCAGGGCGCCCGCCAGCCGCCGAGGAAGAGGGTGGTGGCGACGGCCGAGACGGTCACCATGTTGACGTACTCGGCGAGCATGAACATCGCGAACTTGATCGACGAGTACTCGGTGTTGAAGCCGCCGACGAGGTCGCCCTCGGACTCCGGCATGTCGAAGGGGGCGCGGTTGGTCTCGCCGACCATCGTGACGATGTACAGGATGAACGAGACCGGCAGCAGCAGGATGTACCAGCGGTCGCTCTGCTGCTCGACGATCGTCGACGTCGACATCGACCCCGAGTACAGGAACACCGAGGCGAACGCGGCGCCCATCGCGATCTCGTACGAGATCATCTGCGCGGCCGAGCGCAGGCCGCCGAGCAGCGGGTACGTCGACCCGGAGCTCCAGCCCGCGAGCACGATGCCGTAGATGCCGACCGAGGCGACCGCGAGGATGTACAGCATCGCGATCGGCAGGTCGGTGAGCTGCATCGTCGTGCGGTGGCCGAAGATCGAGACCTCGTTGCCCGCCGGGCCGAAGGGGATCACGGCGATCGCCATGAACGCGGGGATGGCGGCGACGATCGGCGCGAGGACGTAGACGACCTTGTCCGCGCGCTTGACGATGACGTCTTCCTTCAGCATCAGCTTGATGCCGTCGGCGAGCGACTGGAGCATGCCCCAGGGGCCGTGCCGGTTGGGTCCGACGCGCAGCTGCATCCAGGCGACGACCTTGCGCTCCCAGACGATGGAGAACAGCACGGTCACCATCAGGAACGCGAAGCAGAACACCGCCTTGACCACGACCAGCCACCAGGGGTCACGGCCGAACATCGAGAGGTCTTCCGCCGCGAGGTACGGGCTCATGCCTCCACCTCCTTGGGGGCGTCGGCGGGCGTCGCCGGGCCGATGCGGACGAGGGTTCCGGGCCGGGCCCCGGTGTCCGAGGCGACGCCCGCGCCCGCCGAGTTGAGCGGGAGCCACACCACCCGGTCGGGCATCTCGGTGACGGCCAGCGGCAGTTCGACGGTCCCGGTCGCACCGGTGACGGCCAGCAGGTCGCCGTCCTTCACCCCCGCCTCGGCGGCCGTGGCGGCCGACACGCGCGCGTAGGAGGCGTGCCGGGTCGCGGCGAGCGCCGGGTCGCCCTCCTGGAGGAGCCCCTGGTCGAGGAGCAGCCGGTGGCCCGCGAGGACGGCCTCACCGGCGGCGGGCCTCGGGAGCGCTCCCCCGGTCTCGTTCGGCTCGGCGGCCCGCTGCCCGTCCCAGGCGCCCAGCCGGTCGATCTCCGCGCGCGTGGTGCGCAGGTCGGGCAGGCCCAGGTGGACGTCCATGGCGTCGGCCAGCATCTGGAGCACGCGCGCGTCGCTCGGAGGCAGCCGGCGCGTCATCTGCTCGGGCTTGAGGGCGGCGTCGAAGAACCGCACCCTGCCCTCCCAGTTGAGGAACGCGCCCGGCTTCTCGGCGACCGCGGCGACCGGCAGGACGACGTCGGCGCGCTCGGTGATCTCGCTGGGCCGCAGCTCCAGGGAGACCAGGAAGCCGACCTCGTCGAGCGCCGTACGCGCACGCGCGGGGTCGGGCAGGTCGGCGACCTCGACGCCGGCCACCAGCAGCGCCTGGAGCTCCCCGGCGACGGCGGCCTCGACGATCTGGCCGGTGTCGCGGCCGTACCCGTGCGGGAGTTCGGCGAGCCCCCAGACGGCGGCGACCTCCTCACGCGCGCGCGGGTCGGTCGCCGGGCGTCCGCCGGGCAGCAGCGCGGGCAGCGCCCCGGCCTCCAGGGCGCCGCGCTCGCCGGCCCGGCGCGGGATCCACACGAGCCGCGCCCCGGTCGCGGAGGCGGCCCGCACGGCGGCCGTGAGACCCCCCGCGACGCCCGCCAGACGCTCTCCCACGACGATGACGGCGCCCTCGGCCCGCAGCGCCTCGGCGGCGGCCTCTCCGGGCGTCTCCAGGCCGCTGCCGGCCGCGAGGGCGTCCAGCCACTCGGTCTCGGTGCCGGGAGCGGCCGGCAGCAGCGTGCCGCCCGCCTTCTCCAGCCCGCGCGTCGCGTGCGTGGCCAGCGAGAACACCTTCAGCCCGGTCTTGCGCCACGCCTTGCGCAGCCGCAGGAAGACGCCGGGCGCCTCCTCCTCGGACTCGAAGCCGACCAGCAGGACGGCCGGCGCCTTCTCCAGATCCGCGTACGACACGCCCGTACCGTCGAGGTCCCGGCCGCGTCCGGCGACCCGGGAGGCCAGGAAGTCGGCCTCCTCGCCGCTGTGCACGCGCGCGCGGAAGTCGATGTCGTGCGTGTCGAGCGCCACGCGCGCGAACTTGCTGTACGCGTACGCGTCCTCGACGGTGAGCCGGCCGCCGGTCAGCACGCCCGTGCGCCCGCGCGAGGCGAGCAGTCCCTGAGCGGCGATCTGGAGGGCCTCCGGCCAGGAGGCGGGCACCAGGTCGCCCTCGGCGTTGCGGATCAGGGGCGTCTCCAGCCGGTCGCGCGCTTGCGCGTACCGGAACCCGAAGCGCCCCTTGTCGCAGATCCACTCCTCGTTGACCTCGGGGTCGTTCTGGGCGAGCCGCCGCATGACCTTCCCGCGCCGGTGGTCCGTACGCGTCGCGCACCCGCCCGCGCAGTGCTCGCACACCGAGGGCGACGACACCAGGTCGAAGGGGCGCGAACGGAACCGGTACGCGGCCGAGGTGAGCGCTCCGACGGGACAGATCTGGATCGTGTTCCCGGAGAAGTACGACTCGAACTGATCGCCTTCGCCCGTACCGACCTGCTGGAGGGCGCCCCGTTCGATCAACTCGATCATCGGGTCGCCCGCGACCTGGTTGGAGAAGCGGGTGCAGCGCGCGCACAGCACGCACCGCTCGCGGTCCAGCAGGACCTGCGCGGAGATCGGCACCGGCTTCTCGTACGTCCGCTTGCGGCCCTCGAAGCGGGACTCCGCCTGGCCGTGCGACATGGCCTGGTTCTGGAGGGGGCACTCGCCGCCCTTGTCGCAGACCGGGCAGTCCAGCGGGTGGTTGATGAGCAGCAGCTCCATCACCCCGTGCTGGGCCTTCTCGGCGACCGGGGAGGTGAGGTGCGTCTTGACGACCATGCCGTCGGTGCAGCTGATCGTGCAGGACGCCATCGGCTTGCGCTGGCCCTCGACCTCGACGATGCACTGCCGGCAGGCGCCGGCCGGGTCGAGGAGGGGGTGGTCGCAGAACCGGGGGATCTCGATGCCGAGCTGCTCGGCGGCGCGGATGACCAGGGTGCCCTTGGGCACGCTGATCTCGGCGCCGTCGATCGTCAGCGTCACGAGATCTTCCCGCGGCACCGCCGCCTCCCCGCCACCTGAGGGAGCGCTAGTGGTCACGGTCATGCGTTCACCTCCGGGCGGTCCGCCCAGGCCGTCGACTTGGCCGGGTCGAAGGGGCAGCCCCGGCCGGTGATGTGCTGCTCGTACTCCTCGCGGAAGTACTTCAGCGAGGAGAAGATCGGCGAGGCGGCGCCGTCGCCGAGGGCGCAGAACGACTTGCCGTTGATGTTGTCGGCGATGTCGTTCAGCTTGTCGAGGTCGCTCATGACGCCCTTGCCGGCCTCGATGTCGCGCAGCAACTGCACGAGCCAGTAGGTGCCTTCACGGCAGGGCGTGCACTTGCCGCAGGACTCGTGGGCGTAGAACTCGGTCCACCGGGTCACCGCGCGCACCACGCAGGTCGTCTCGTCGAAGCACTGGAGCGCCTTGGTGCCGAGCATCGAGCCGGCCGCGCCGACGCCCTCGTAGTCGAGGGGGACGTCGAGGTGCTCGTCGGTGAACATCGGCGTGGAGGAGCCGCCCGGCGTCCAGAACTTCAGCCGGTGCCCAGGGCGCATCCCGCCGCTCATCTCCAGCAGCTGGCGCAGCGTGATGCCGAGCGGCGCCTCGTACTGGCCGGGGCTCGCGACATGGCCCGAGAGCGAGTACAGCGTGAAGCCCGGGGACTTCTCGCTGCCCATCGAGCGGAACCATTCTTTTCCGCGATTCAGGATCGCGGGAACCGAAGCGATCGACTCGACGTTGTTCACGACAGTGGGGCAGGCATAGAGCCCCTCGACGGCAGGGAAGGGAGGACGCAGCCGCGGTTGACCCCGGCGGCCTTCGAGCGAGTCGAGCAGCGCGGTCTCCTCACCGCAGATGTACGCGCCGGCGCCGGCGTGCACGGTGAGCTGGAGATCGAGCCCGCTGCCCAGGATGTTCTCGCCGAGATAGCCCGCCGCGTACGCCTCGCGTACGGCCTCGTGCAACCGCCGCAGAACGGGAACGACTTCACCGCGCAGGTAGATGAAGGCATGCGACGACCTGATGGCCCAACACGCGATGACGATGCCCTCGATGAGGCTGTGCGGGTTCGCGAAGAGGAGCGGGATGTCCTTGCAGGTCCCCGGCTCCGATTCGTCGGCGTTGACAACTAGATAGTGCGGTTTGCCATCACCCTGGGGAATGAACTGCCATTTCATCCCCGTCGGGAACCCGGCCCCGCCGCGCCCCCTCAGTCCGGAGTCCTTGACGTACGCGATCAGGTCGTCCGGCGACATGGCGAGGGCCTTGCGCAACCCCTCGTACCCCTCGTGCCTCCGGTACACGTCGAGCGACCAGGACCGCTCCTCGTCCCAGAAGGCCGACAGCACGGGTGCCAGCAGCTTCTCGGGGCTGCTGCCTTTCAGTTCAGGTGCCAACGTCATCCCTCCCCCTCCTCGGCGGCGGGCCGGTGCTCGGGTTCCTCACGCGGGTGGACCACGCGCGCGGGTGCGGTCTCTCCCCTGGCCAGGCGGAGGCCCACCAGCGAGGCGGGTCCCGCACCGCCGCTCGCCTCGACCGCGCCCTCGCGCTCGTCGGGGAAGCCCGCCAGGATGCGGGCGGTGTCCTTGAAGGTGCACAGCGGCGCCCCGCGCGTGGGGGACGCCGTCCGGCCGGCCCGCAGGTCGTCGACGAGGCGCTTGGCGCTCTCGACGGTCTGGTTGTCGAAGAACTCCCAGTTGACCATCACGACGGGCGCGAAGTCGCAGGCCGCGTTGCACTCGATGTGCTCCAGCGTGACCTTCCCGTCGTCCGTGGTCTCTCCGTTCCCGACCCCCAGGTGCTCCTGGAGCGAGTCGAAGATCGCGTCGCCGCCCATCACCGCGCACAGCGTGTTGGTGCAGACGCCGACCTGGTAGTCGCCGCTCGGCCGGCGCCGGTACATGGTGTAGAAGGTCGCGACGGCGGTGACCTCGGCCGTGGTCAGGCCGAGCACGTCCGCGCAGAACCTCATCCCGGTGCGGGTGACATGGCCCTCCTCGGACTGCACGAGGTGCAGCAGCGGCAGGAGCGCGGAGCGGGAGTCGGGGTAGCGGGCGATCACCTCGCGCGCGTCCGCCTCCAGGCGGGCCCGTACGTCGTCCGGGTAGGGGGCGGCGGGCAGTTCGGGCATGCCCAGGCCGACGCCCTGTCGGGGGGAAGAGGTGGTCACCGGTCGACGCCTCCCATCACGGGGTCGATGGACGCGACGGCGACGATCACGTCGGCGACCTGGCCGCCCTCGCACATCGCCGCCATGGCTTGCAGGTTGGTGAAGGACGGGTCGCGGAAGTGGACCCGGAAGGGGCGGGTGCCCCCGTCGGAGACGGCGTGCACCCCGAGTTCGCCCTTGGGGGACTCGACGGCCGCGTACGCCTGGCCCGGCGGGACCCGGAAGCCCTCGGTGACCAGCTTGAAGTGGTGGATCAGGGCCTCCATGGAGGTACCCATGATCTTCTTGATGTGGTCGAGGGAGTTACCCAGCCCGTCGGGCCCGAGGGCCAGTTGGGCGGGCCAGGCGATCTTCTTGTCGCCGACCATGACCGGGCCCGGCTGGAGCCGGTCCAGGCACTGTTCGACGATGCGCAGCGACTGGCGCATCTCCTCCAGGCGGATCAGGAAGCGCCCGTAGGAGTCGCAGGTGTCGGCGGTCGGGACGTCGAACTCGTAGGTCTCGTACCCGCAGTAGGGCTGCGCCTTGCGCAGGTCGTGCGGGAGGCCGGTGGAGCGCAGGATCGGGCCGGTGGCGCCGAGGGCCATGCAGCCGGCCAGGTCGAGGTGGCCGACGTTCTGCATGCGGGCCTTGAAGATGGGGTTCCCGGTGGCGAGCTTGTCGTACTCCGGGAGGTTCTTCTTCATCTTCTTCACGAACTCGCGGATCTGGTCCACCGCGCCGGGCGGCAAGTCCTGCGCGAGTCCGCCGGGGCGGATGTACGCGTGGTTCATCCGAAGGCCCGTGATGAGCTCGTAGATGTCGAGAATCATTTCACGATCGCGGAATCCGTAGATCATGATCGTGGTGGCGCCGAGTTCCATGCCGCCGGTGGCGATGCACACCAGGTGCGAGGAGAGCCGGTTCAGCTCCATCAGCAGGACCCGGATGATCTCGGCGCGCTCGGGGATCTGGTCCTCGATGCCGAGGAGCTTCTCGACGGCGAGGCAGTAGGCGGTCTCGTTGAAGAAGGACGTCAGGTAGTCCATGCGCGTGACGAAGGTCGTCCCTTGCGTCCACGTACGGAACTCGAGGTTCTTCTCGATGCCGGTGTGCAGGTAGCCGATGCCGCAGCGGGCCTCGGTGACCGTCTCGCCGTCGATCTCCAGGATGAGGCGGAGCACCCCGTGCGTGGAGGGGTGCTGGGGGCCCATGTTGACGACGATGCGCTCGTCGTCGGCGCGGGCCGCGGACTGGACGATCTCGTCCCAGTCGCCTCCGGTGACCGTGTAGACGGAGCCTTCCGTGGTCTCGCGGGGAGTTGCGTGCGACGTGCTCACGAGTACGACCTCCGCTGGTCCGGAGCCGGGATCTGGGCGCCCTTGTACTCGACGGGGATGCCGCCGAGGGGGTAGTCCTTGCGCTGCGGGTGGCCCTGCCAGTCGTCCGGCATCATGATCCGCGTCAGGGCCGGGTGGCCGTCGAAGACGATCCCGAAGAAGTCGTACGTCTCGCGCTCGTGCCAGTCGTTCGTCGGGTAGACGGGGACCAGGGACGGGATGCGCGGGTCGGCGTCCGGGGCGCTGACCTCCAGGCGGATCAGCCGGTTGTGGGTGATCGAGCGCAGGTGGTAGACGGCGTGCAGCTCGCGGCCCTTGTCGTGCGGGTAGTGGACGCCGCTGACGCCGGTGCACAGTTCGAAGCGCAGCGCCGGGTCGTCGCGCAGGGTGCGGGCGACGCGGACGAGGTGCTCGCGCTCGACGTGGAAGGTGAGTTCGCCCCGGTCGACGACGGTCTTGCCGATCGCGTTGTCCGGGAGCAGCCCCTGTTCCTCCAGGGCGCCTTCGAGTTCGTCGGCGACCTCGTCGAACCATCCGCCGTACGGCCGCGTCGAGGCGCCCGGCAGGCGGACCGAGCGGACCAGGCCGCCGTATCCGGAGGTGTCGCCGCCGTTGTTCGCGCCGAACATGCCGCGCTGGACGCGGATCTCCTCGCCCTGGTCGCCGCGCTGGCCGGGGAGGTTGGCGGCGCTGAGGTCCTTCTCGGGGTTGGTGCCGTTCGCGTCGGTCATCGCAGCAGCCCCTTCATCTCGATGAGGGGGAGCGCCTTGAGCGCCGCCTCCTCCGCCTCGCGGGCCGCTTCCTCGGCGTTCACGCCGAGTTTGGTGTGCTGGATCTTCTGGTGGAGCTTGAGGATCGCGTCCATCAGCATCTCGGGGCGCGGCGGGCAGCCGGGCAGGTAGATGTCCACGGGGACGATGTGGTCGACGCCCTGGACGATCGCGTAGTTGTTGAACATGCCGCCCGAGGACGCGCACACCCCCATGGAGATGACCCACTTGGGGTTCGGCATCTGGTCGTAGACCTGCCTCAGGACCGGCGCCATCTTCTGGCTGACCCGGCCGGCGACGATCATCAGGTCGGCCTGGCGGGGCGAGCCCCGGAAGACCTCCATGCCGAAGCGGGCGAGGTCGTAGCGCCCGGCTCCGGTCGTCATCATCTCGATGGCGCAGCAGGCGAGGCCGAAGGTGGCGGGGAAGACGGACGCCTTGCGCACCCAGCCCGCGGCCTGTTCGACGGTGGTCAGCAGGAAGCCGCTCGGCAGCTTTTCTTCGAGTCCCATGGCTAAAGGCCCCTCAGTCCCATTCCAGGCCGCCGCGCCGCCAGACGTACGCGTAGGCGACGAAGACGGTGAGCACGAAGAGCAGCATCTCCACGAGCCCGAAGACACCCAGGGCGTCGAAGGTGACGGCCCAGGGGTAGAGGAAGACGATCTCGATGTCGAAGACGATGAAGAGCATCGCCGTCAGGTAGTACTTGATGGGGAAACGCCCGCCGCCGGCCGGCGTGGGGGTCGGCTCGATTCCGCACTCGTAGGCTTCGAGCTTCGCGCGGTTGTAGCGCTTCGGCCCGATGAGCGTGGCCATGACCACGGAGAAGATCGCAAAGCCTGCCCCGAGGGCTCCCAGTACGAGGATGGGCGCATAGGCGTTCACCGCTCCTCGCTCCTCTCAGTCGGCACTGACTGTTGGCGGGTTGCATGAGAAACATTGGGTGAACCGCGAAGATCGCGAACATGTGAAGCAGGTCACAAGCCCAACTGCCCCGCATCCTATGCCCGTCGCTCTGTGATCTGCGACACGGGGTATTGCACAAGCTTTGTGATCTCCACCACCTGACGAAGGATCATGAAGTCATATCGGCGCGGATCTTGGCACATGGGGCGCCGAAACGATCACGCGGCGTGACATTTTCGCTCGTCAGTGACCGTCCGCAGGGGGAGTCTCTATATCAAGAGAGTTCCCTTGCATCCAAATTGGCCCTGGACGAAGGGGGTTGATAGTGGACCCCGTTCACACGTCAGAGGGAATCGGCCGCGACTGTGGACGCGTGCACACATTCACGAGCACCGGACGCAGACGTTCCGGTAACCGTTCCGTGACCTGCGCCACATCGGAACAGGGCGCTCCGAAACCAGGCTTGGCCAACGACCTCAACGAATGGTAGGCAGCGGGCAATTCGGGCGTAACAGCGAAAGGCAGTGATCACAGCCCTGAACACCCAGGTCCGCTATGTCCGTTACGGCGTCAATAAAGAAATCGGGGCACGGAAGTTGAGGCGTCGATTGAACAAGTGTGGCGCAGGACACGTTCCTTGAAGGTATGGAGGAGCTTTTGATACCGGTTGGACTCATGTCCCACACCGCTCACATACGTAGCCACCGAAAGCCCCGCCGCAACGCGTCCTCGATCGCGGTGCGTGCCGGAGTCGCCAGTGGTGTCCTCGGCACGCTGGCCGTCGCCACCGCGGCGGGTTCGGCCAACGCTGCCGACGCGACGGTGACGCAGACGCTGGAACTGCCCACGCTGACCGCCGACCTGTCCGCGCAGGTCGAGCAGGCCGCGCAGTTCACGCAGCAGGCCGCTGCCAACTACCAGCTCCAGGCCGAGCGCGACTCGGCCGCCGCCGCTGCCGCCAAGGAGGCCGCGAAGGACCTGGCGGCGGCGAAGCAGGCCGAGGCCAAGAAGAAGGCCGCCGAGGAGGCCCGCAAGGCCGCCGCCGAGGCCGCCGTGTCCCGCTCCGAGACCCGCGCGAGCCTGAGCGGCTCGTCGTCGTCGGACAGTGTCGCCACGCCGGCCAGCGGCAGCGTCGCGACCGTCATCGACTTCCTCAAGGCGCAGGTCGGCGACGCGTACGTGCTCGGTGGCACCGGGCCGAACGCCTGGGACTGCTCCGGGCTCGTGCAGGCCGCGTTCAAGCAGGTCGGTGTCGACCTGCCGCGCGTCTCCGAGGACCAGTCGAACTACGGGACCGACGTGTCCCTGTCGAACATCCAGCCCGGCGACATCCTGTACTGGGGCGGCAAGGGGTCGGCGTACCACGTCGGCGTCTACCTCGGCGCCGGGAAGTACCTCGACGCGGCGAACCCCTCCAAGGGGGTCGTCATCCAGGACCTGTCCGGGTACCCGGCGAGCGGTGCGGTGCGGGTGCTCTGAAGCGCTCCGAGCCGGGGGTACTACCCGGGTCATACCTGAGGTGCAGGGCCGCAGCCGCTCGGGGGCAGCGGCCCTTCCTCGCGTGGCCCGGTGCCGTGCGCCGTCCCGGCGCGGAACTTCGGCCGGATCCGACGCGTTTCTCCCCTCGCGCTGATCGACAGGCGGTCAGCGGTCGGAGGGAGAACCAGCCATGCCCAGCGTTTTCGTCCAGGGTCGCCCCGTCGACTCCTATCCCCGGCACGCGCCCGAGGCCCGGCAGGGCCGGGTGCGCCGGATCACCGAGGTCGGTGAAGAGGTCCTGCACAGGCCGTGCCGTGACGTCACCGAGTTCGGCCCCGACCTCGCCGCGCTGATCGACGACATGTTCCTGACGATGTACCTCGCCAACGGCGCGGGCCTCGCGGCGAACCAAGTCGGCGTCGATCTGCGCCTGTTCGTGTACGACTGCCCCGACGACGAGGGCGTGCGCCATGTCGGCCACATCGTCAACCCGGTCCTCGCGCCCCTCCCCGCGGCCGGCCGCCGCCTCCTGGACGACGACGAGGGCTGCCTCTCCGTGCCGGGCGCGGTGATGGACGTACCGCGCCCGGATACGGCGATCGTCCACGGCCTGGACCGGACCGGTACCCCCGTCACGATCGAGGGCACCGGGTACTTCGCGCGGTGCCTCGCGCACGAGACGGACCATGTGAACGGGCACGTGTATCTGGACCGGCTGTCGAAGCGGGACCGGAAGGAGGCCCTGCGGCAGATGGCGGACCGCAGGGAGAGGGTGATGGCACAAAGGGCGGCGAATGAAGAGGCATTGGGGCAACGCCCCTAAGGGGCGCGGGGCCGTGTCCGCCCACCGGCACAACGCGGCACCCCCGTGGTACTACCCCGCTACGCCTTGGGAGCTACCTTGCTCAGCCCGTTGATGATCCGGTCCATCGCGTCACCCCCGGTGGGATCCGTCAGGTTCGCCAGCATCTTCAGCGTGAACTTCATCAGCACCGGGTGAGTCAGCCCCCGCTGGGCCGCGATCTTCATGACCTTCGGGTTCCCGATGAGCTTCACGAAGGCGCGGCCCAGCGTGTAGTACCCCCCGTACGTGTCCTTGAGCACCTGCGGGTACCGCTGGAGCGCGATCTCCCGCTGGGCCGGCGTGGCGCGCGCGTGCGCCTGGACGATGACGTCCGCGGCGATCTGCCCGGACTCCATGGCGTACGCGATGCCCTCGCCGTTGAAGGGGTTGACCAGCCCGCCGGCGTCACCGACGAGCAACAGCCCCTTGGTGTAGTGGGGTTGGCGGTTGAACGCCATCGGCAGCGCGGCCCCGCGGATCGGCCCGGTCATGTTGTCCGGCGTGTACCCCCACTCCTCGGGCATCGACGCGCACCACGCCTTGAGGACCTCGCGCCAGTCCAACTCCTTGAAGGAATCGGAGGTGTTGAGGACACCGAGCCCGACGTTGGAGGTCCCGTCGCCCATGCCGAAGATCCAGCCGTACCCGGGCAGCAGCCGGTCCTCGGCCCCGCGCCGGTCCCACAGCTCCAGCCAGGACTCCAGGTAGTCGTCCTCGTGCCGGGGGCTCTCGAAGTACGTCCGGACGGCGACGCCCATCGGCCGGTCCTCGCGCCGGTGCAGCCCCATCGCGAGGGACAGCCGCGTGGAGTTGCCGTCGGCGGCGACCACGAGGGGCGCGTGGAAGGTGACTTCGCGCTTCTCCTCCCCCAACTTCGCGTGCACACCGGTGATCCGGCCGGTCCGGTCGTCGACGATCGGCGCCCCCACGTTGCACCGCTCGTACAGCCGCGCCCCCGCCTTCTGCGCCTGCCGGGCGAGCTGCTCGTCGAAGTCGTCGCGCTTGCGGACGAGTCCGTAGTCCGGGTACGACGCGAGCTCGGGCCAGTCGAGCTGGAGCCGTACGCCGCCGCCGATGATCCTGAGGCCCTTGTTGCGCAGCCAGCCGGCCTCCTCGGAGATGTCGATCCCCATGGCGACGAGCTGTTTCGTGGCGCGCGGTGTGAGGCCGTCGCCGCAGACCTTCTCGCGGGGGAACTCGGTCTTCTCCAGCAGCAGGACGTCGAGTCCGGCCTTGGCCAGGTAGTACGCGGTCGTCGAGCCGGCCGGCCCTGCGCCGACGACGATCACATCGGCGGTGTTCCCGGAGAGAGGCGCGGTGTTTTCGGAGTGAGGATCAGTCACGACGGTCACGGCGGGATCTCCCCAAGTTCGGAATCTGCGTGCCGACCGGCACTGGACATGGGCAGTCTATTCAGCAGAATTGATCACCCGGCTGAAGGGTTGCCCCCGTGAACCTGGCTCTTCCCGTAGTACGGCTGCGCGTTCCCACCGACGAGGACGCCGTCGCCTGGCACCGGACCTTCGACCACCCGGACGTCATGGAGTACCACGGGGGTAGAGCGGCAGAACTCTCGGAGTACGAGGAGCTGACGGCCCGCCAGCGGCGGCACGACGCCGAGCACGGGTTCTGCCTGTGGACCATGCTCGACCGCGAGGGCCGGGTGATCGGCTTCACGGGGGCCCAGCCGTGGCCCCGCACGTGGGGTCCGGTGGGCGAGATCGAGATCGGCTGGCGGCTGGGCCGGGAGTACTGGGGCCGGGGGTACGTCACCGCCGCCGCGCAGATGACGCTGGAGCGGGTGCGGTCGGCGGGCGTACGCGGGGTCGTCGCGATGGTCGACGCCCAGAACGAGCGCTCGATCGCGGTGACGCGGCGGCTCGGGATGCGGCTCGGGGAGGTCTTCACCACGCCCGACTCCCACCGCACGGGCCACTGCTACCGCCTCGATCTCGAAAGTGGTAACTCTCAGTAGTCAAGCGCCGCGAAATTGTCGCACAGCGCTTCCGGACGGCACCCTCCGGCGGTTACCCTTCCAGTACCGCTGGGGGTGACATCTGTGCTCATACCACCCAAAACACCCGAAGTGCGTGTCCCACGTCTGGTCGGCCTGATGGCGATGGACGCACGCGAGACGGCCCAGGCCCATGGCGTACTCCTGGCCGCCCCCGACCGCCCGGACTTCCCGCGCACGGTCGTGGACTACGTAGTACGCCAGTACCCCCCACCCGGCGCCGAGGTCCCCCGCGGCGCGGTCGTCTCGGTGTGGTTCGACTTCGGCGAGGGGGAGGGCGGGGGCGGCGCGGGCGTACACGAGCCGCGCATACCGCGCCCAGGGGGCGGAGGCTTCCAACGGGAACTGGAGGAGCCGGGGGAGCCGTACGCGGCGGTGGGGTACGGGGGGAGAGAGATGCCGATGGTTCTGAGGTAGGGGGTACGGGAGTACTACGCGGTGAGCGGGATCGTCAGTCCTTGAATCCCCGGTGCAACGTCACCACACCCCCGGTGAGATTCCGCCAGGCGACCTTCGCCCACCCGGCCTCCCGCAGCCGCGAGGCCAGCGCAGGCTGATCGGGCCACGCCCGGATGGACTCGGCGAGGTACACGTACGCATCCGGGTTGGAGGACACCGCACGGGCCACCGGCGGCAGCGCCCGCATCAGGTACTCCGTGTAGACCGTCCGGAACGGCGCCCACGTCGGATGCGAGAACTCGCAGATCACGACCCGCCCCCCGGGCCGGGTCACCCGGTACATCTCGCGCAGCCCCGCGTCGAAGTCCTGCACGTTCCGCAGCCCGAACGAGATCGTCACCGCGTCGAACGTGTCGTCCTTGAACGGCAGCCGCGTGGCGTCCCCGGCGGTGAACGGCAGCCAGGAGTTGCGCCGCTTGCCGACCTGAAGCATGCCGAGGGAGAAGTCGCACGGCACGACATACGCCCCGGCCTGCGCGAACGGCAGCGAGGAGGTGGCCGTACCGGCGGCGAGATCGAGGATCTTCTGGGCCGGCCGGGCATCCACCGCCCGCGCGACCTCCTTGCGCCACCGCCGGTCCTGCCCGAGGGACAGCACGTCGTTGGTCAGGTCGTACCGTTCCGCCACGTTGTCGAACATCGAGGCGACTTCGTGCGGCTGCTTGTCCAGGGATGCGCGGGTCACCCGGCCCATTCTTGCAGCCTCCCCCCAGGGAGCCACGGCAGGGACCTCAGGGCAGCAGCCGCGGCCGTTTCCTCCCGGCCGCGTCCTCCACCCACCCGCACGAACACGGCGATCAGCACCCACCCGACCCCGAAGTACGACTTCGCGTACATCAGGAGGGTGACGTACCCGGCGGACCAGAACGCCTGCGCGAGGGGTATGTCGTCGAGGTCGTACGACCCGGTCTCCCCCTGGCGGGTGAGGGCGTACCAGCCGCCGAACCCCATCGCGGCCGACGCCAGCACGATCACGGCGAGACGCCTACGACCAGGAGGCCGACGGAGAGGGTGGGCACCGTCCACTTCGGCGAGCGTCATGGCGGCGATGAGCGCCTTGTCCTCGTAGGGGACGTCGGCGTAGCCATGGTGGTGCCTCTGCGTTCCATTCAGGAGCGTTTATGTGGACTGAACTCCGTCTTCCGTGCGAGAGACCCATGAGAAACGTTCGCATCTGTTCTTTTGCTGAGGGAACGGGGGAAGCTCCTGCGCGCCGCCCGTCCGGCACGGCAGGGTTGGCCGTTCCGCCGGAAACCCCTTTGTTTCGGCGCCGCTCTCTTCACCGAGACAGACATGATGAAAGTGGGTGCTCACCCGATGCGGAGTCTCCTGGTGCCGCTGTCCGGGCTGACCTGTCTGTTCACGCTGGCCGTGGCGGGCTGCTCGTCCGGCCCGGGCACGACGTCGGACGCGGCGGCGGGGGCGGCGGAACCGGTGTCGTCCCCGTCTAGCCCTTCGGTATCACCCGTCACCACGGGGTACGCCCCCTACGTGAGTGCTACGGAGGCGTCCGCCAACGACTCGGCGGGCTCCCCGGCGACGTACAACCTGGCGTTCGTGATCTCCGACGGCAGCACGTGCACGGCGAGGTGGAACGGGACGGCGGCCGTCGGCGATACGGCGGTGAAGTCCCGCATCGCGCAGCTGACCGCCTCCGGTTCCAGCGTCCGGGTCTCGTTCGGCGGGGCCTCCGGCAAGGAGCTGGCGACGGTCTGCGCCGACGCCTCGGAGCTGGCCGCCGCGTACGGGGCGGCGCTGGACGCGGCCGGTTCGGCGCGGGCCGACTTCGACATCGAGGGCGCCACCCTCACCGACAGCGCCTCGGTCGCCCTGCGCTCCCGGGCCATCGCTCAACTCCAGGAGGAGCGCCCCGAGTTGGAGGTGACCTTCACTCTGCCGGTGATGCCGTCGGGCCTCGACGCGGACGGCCTCGCGCTGCTCGCCTCCGCGAACAAGTACGACGTCCGGGTCGCCGCCGTCAACATCATGACCATGAACTACGGCGAGACCTACACCGGGAACATGGCCGACTACGCGATCACCTCCGCGACGGCCACGCACACCCAGCTGAAGTCCGTCTTCGGCACCGCCGACGGGCCCGCCTGGCACGGCCTCGCGCTCACCTCGATGATCGGCGTCAACGACATCGCGAACGAGACGTTCACGCTCGCCGACGCGGCCCGGCTCCGGTCGTTCGCCGAGGAGAAGGGGATCGCGTGGGTGTCGATGTGGTCGACGTTCCGCGATCAGCAGTGCGTGTCGGACACCGCCGGCCGGGACGACGCGGCGACGAATTGCAGTGGGGTGCGGCAGAATCCGGGTGCGTTCGGCAGGGCGCTCGCGGGTTGACGCCTCAACGCGGGCCCCGCTGCGCCGAGTTCACCGACTCCGGTACAGCAGACGCCCGTTGACGACGGTGGCCACACAGGTGGCGGCCCCCTTCTGGGCGAGGGCGGCTTCGTCGGGGACGTCGAACACGGCGAGGTCGGCCCGGCCGCCGACGGCCAGGGGCGCGTGGACGGCGCCGGGAAGGTCGTACCCCTCGGCGAACGGGTCCAGGTCGGGGCGGTCGCCGAGCAGCGGGCCGGGTGCGCCCTCGATGGTGACGACGGCCAGGCCCGAGCGGGCGATCGCCGGGGCGACGAGCGGGTCGAGGAAGCGGGCGCCGGGTGCCGCGACGGCCGTCGTACCGTGCGCCATCATCCGCTGGATGCCGCGCCGTACGCTGCCGGACCAGCGGGACTCGGACAGTTCCAGTGCGGCCAACTCATCGCCCCAGAGGGGGAGTTCGCCCAGTTCTTCGGCCTCGCGCGGGTCGGGGTGGTAGCAGCGGCGCAGCAGCCACAGGGGGTGCCACTGGCGCAGGCCGGGGGTGAGGGTGCCGGGCCAGCGGCGCACCCGCGCGGCCGGGGCGGCGGCCACGACGTCGTCGTACGCGCCGAAGGCCGTGACGCGGTCGCCGTCCACCGCGACCGCGCCGTTCTCGACCGGGGGCGCCCCTACCGGGAGCAGCAGGGGCGCGGTGTGGATCGTCAGCATCGGGCGCCTAGTTGGACGCCAGGATCTTCAACTCGGGGTGGGCGGTGCCGCCTTCGATCGCCGTGGAGGAGATGTGCGACATCACCCGGGTGTCGACCGGGTCGTTGGCGGGGTCGTCGTGGACGACGAGGTGCTCGTACGTCGTGGCGCGCTGCGCCGGGACGCGGCCCGCCGAGCGGATCATGTCGATCATTTCCTGGAGGTTGGAGCGGTGCTTGGCACCGGCCGCCGAGACGACGTTCTCCTCCAGCATGACCGAGCCGAGGTCGTCCGCGCCGTAGTGCAGGGTGAGTTGGCCCGCGTCCTGCCCGGTGGTGAGCCAAGAGCCCTGGATGTGGGCGATGTTGTCCATGAAGAGGCGCGAAATGGCGATCATCCGCAGGTACTCGAAGATCGTGGCCTGCGTGCGGCCCTTCAGGTGGTTGTTCTGCGGCTGGTAGAGGTACGGGATGAACGCGCGGAAGCCGCCCGTGCGGTCCTGGACGTCGCGGATCATCCGCAGGTGCTCGATGCGCTCGGCGTTGGTCTCGCCGGTGCCCATGAGCATCGTGGAGGTGGACTCGACGCCCAGGTTGTGCGCCGTCTCCATGATCTCCAGCCAGCGCTCGCCGGACTCCTTGAGCGGCGCGATGGCCTTGCGGGGCCGCTCGGGGAGCAGTTCGGCGCCGGCGCCCGCGAAGGAGTCGAGCCCGGCCGCGTTGATCCGCCGGATCGCCTCCTCGACGCTCACCTGGGAGATCCTGGCCATGTGCTCGACCTCGGAGGCCCCGAGGGAGTGGATGACCAGCTGCGGGAACTCCTTCTTGATCGCCGCGAAGTGCTCCTCGTAGTACTCCACCCCGTAGTCCGGGTGGTGCCCGCCCTGGAACATGATCTGCGTCCCGCCGAGTTCGACGGTCTCCGCGCAGCGGCGCAGGATGTCGTCGAGGTCGCGGGTCCACCCCTTGTCCTTGGCCTTCGGCGGGGCGTAGAACGCGCAGAACTTGCACGCCGTGACACACACGTTGGTGTAGTTGATGTTCCGCTCGATGATGTACGTCGCGATGTGCTCGGTACCCGCGTACCTCTTGCGGCGTACGGCGTCGGCGGCGGCGCCGAGCGCGTGCAGCGGGGCGTCGCGGTAGAGGTCGAGCGCCTCCTCGGGGGTGATCCGGCCACCGGCCGCGGCACGGTCGAGGATGGGCTGGAGGTCGGCCTTCTCGGTCACCGGGCGTCCCTTTCGTAAGGGTTGTGGACGGACCGGTCCAGCGTACGCCAGAGGTATGAGGGGACCACGGTCAGGCCGCCCGGGCCCCCACCAGGACCCCCAGTACCGCCCCGGCAATCAGGAACGGCCCGAACGCGATGGTCGTCCCCCTCCCCGACCTGCGGACCACGGCGAGCACTCCCCCGTACCCGGCCCCGAGCGCGAACCCGGCGAACGCGCCGAGGAGCACCGTGTCCCACCCGTACCACCCCAGTACGGCCCCGAGCCCGACCGCGAGCTTCGCGTCCCCGTACCCCATGCCCTCCGGGTTCAGCAGGTGCAGGACGAGGATCGCGGCGCCGAGGACGACGGCCCCGAGCAGCGCGGTCATCCACTCCCCGGCGTGGTCCGGGACCAGCGCGGCCACCCCCAGCAGCGCGGGCGCGGCCACCGCGAGGCCCTGGGTCAGCGGGTCCGGGAGGCGTCGTACCCGTACGTCGACCGCCGCGAGCAGTACCCAGACGGGGGCGAGCAGGAGCCAGGCGGCGAGTTCGGGGCGGGGGCCGGTGGCGAGGGCGAGGAGGGTGGAGAGGAGGGCGGTGAGTAATACGTAGGGGGTACGGGGTGAGTCGTAGGGGCCGCAGGTCTCGCACCGTGCCGGTCCCAGCCAGCCGCGCAGGGGGTGACCTGAGGGGCACTCCCGCCGCCACCCCTCGGCCTCGGCGTCGGTGTCGTCCTCCGGGTCCTCCTCCGGGTCCTCCTCCAGGGGTACGGAGAACCGGTACGCCGCCCGGGGCAGTACCCCGCCCGCCAGCGCACCCCATACCGCCGCCGCTCCGGCGGTCGCCCACAGCTCGCTCACCACGGACCGATCCTGCCCCACCCCCGGCCGTCACTCCCCCACGGTTCCTCCGCGAGAGCCCGCCAACTCCCGTGCCATGATCCCGAAATGGACCTACTTCCGATCAACGGAGCCACCCTGGCCGCCGAGCCGACCGTCCTGGCGTCGGTGCGGACCATCAGCGCGCAGTACGGCGTGGACTACACGGACGACCGGGCCGTGGCCGCGATGTTCGAGGAGCGGCGGGAGGCGCTGCACTGGAGTCAGCGCGGCCCGCTCGTCCGGCTCGGCGGGCTCGCGCTGCTGGTCGGCGGGGTGTGGCCGTTCATCGGCCCGGAGGTCCCGGCGCTCGCGGACGCCCCGGCTCTCGCCTACGGCCCTGCCGCGCCGGTCCTCGCCGTCGGGATCGCCTGCCTGATATCCGTGCGGTCCCGCTGGAAGAGGGAGCTGGAGCATCCGGCGCTGGTCGGCTACCGGCACGTCCTGGGCGTGGCGCGGTCGCGGGGGCTGCCGGTGACCCATGTACCCGCGTGGTTGGAGGGGCGGTCGGGGTACGGGGGTGGCAGACCGACGGTCCCGGTGCCGATGTACCGGCCGACGGGCGGCGAGCCCTCTCATACCCCTGCTACTTCAGCGGGACCGTACGCCGGTCCCTACGGCCACCGGGCCCCGGGCGCCCCTGCCGGTCCCTACGGCCACCAGCAGCCCGGCGCCGTGCCCGGCACTCCGAACCCCTACGCCGTCCAGACCGTCCCGCCGGTCCCCGACTCCGTCGCCGCGTACGAGAAGATCGCCGGCCAGGGCGGCTGGCACGACGAGGCCGGCTGCCTCCTCGTCGTCGCCGCCCTGATCGGCGCCGCCTACGGCTGGTGGCAGGGTGTGACGCTCGGCTACCTCGCCCTGGTCCTCCTCCCCCTCGCGGTCTGGGTCTGGCTGGCCGGGAGCAGGCAGGGCAAGGAGAAGGAGCGGCTGCGCGAGGAGGCGCTGGCGTACGTCGAGGCGGTCGCGCGGGCGCAGGCCGCGGGGGCCGCCGTACCCGAACTCTCGCCCCGGCTGCGGAAGTTGCTGGACGAGGAGCAGTGGCTGGGGCGGCGCTGACCGCCCTTGCCGAGCGGGCCTTGCGGGGCGAGCCCTACGGGGTGAGCAGCTGCACCTTGACGTCCGCGGGGAAGCCCGTCGTCGGGCCCACGCGGCGCGCGAACTCCGTGACGGCCTCCAACTGGGGTGCGCCGAAGCGGAAGTCGAGGGTCGTGAAGTACTGCTCCAGGATCTTCTCGTCGAACTCCTCCCAGCGGGCGGCCTGTTCGGCGACCTTGCCGACCTCGTCGAGGGAGAGGTTGCGGGAGGCGAGGAAGGCGCGGTGGACCTCGCGGGTGAGGTCGGGCTCGCGGTCGAGGTAGTCGCGGCGGGCGGCCCAGACGGCGAAGACGAAGGGGAGGCCGGTCCACTCCTTCCAGAGCGTGCCGAGGTCGTGGACCTGGAGTCCGTAGCGCGGCCCGTCGAGGAGGTTGGCGCGCAGGGCGGCGTCACCGATGAGGACGGCGGCCTCGGCCTCCTGCATCATCAGACTCAGGTCGGGGGGGCAGGTGTAGTACTCGGGAGTTACCCCGTACCGCTCGGCGAGCAGGAGCTGGGCGAGCCGGACGGAGGTGCGGGAGGTCGAGCCGAGGGCGACGCGGGCGCCGTCCAGCCGGTCGAGGGGGACCTGCGAGACGATCACGCAGGACATGACGGGCCCGTCGCAGCCGACCGCGATGTCGGGGAAGGCCACCAGCTCGTCGGCGTTGCGCAGGAACTCGACGAGGGTGATGGGGCCGATGTCGAGGTCGCCCTGCACGAGCCGCTCGCTGAGCTTCTCGGGGGTGTCCTTGGTCAGCTCAAGATCGAGCAGCGTGCCCGTTCTCGCGAGCCCCCAGTACAGGGGCAGGCAGTTCAGGAACTGGATGTGGCCGACGCGCGGCCGGGTGCGAGAATTGTCCACATCGCGAGGCTAGACCCCGGTCGGGTACGCTGCGGAGTCACCCCCTCCTTCCCCCGCCGTCAACCCATTGCCCGGGCGTTTCAAACCTCCGGGTGACGTGATCTTGACCTCTATCGCTTTCGGCTGCCTGCGTGCTAGGCTCGCCGCAAGTTGCAGTTTGGTTTCCCTTGCAGTACAGAGCCTGCGGAGCATGTGACCGCGGGCTCTCGACGTTTTCGGAAGTTTGCAGTTGTGCAGCACTGTTTTCACACTTGCAGGTTCTGGAGCAGGGCGACCCTTTGAGCCCAAGGAGGGCTTATGGCTACCGGAACCGTGAAGTGGTTCAACGCCGAAAAGGGCTTTGGTTTCATCGCCCAAGAAGGCGGCGGCCCCGACGTCTTCGTCCACTACTCCGCGATCAACGCCTCGGGTTTCCGTTCCCTCGAAGAGAACCAGCAGGTTTCCTTCGACGTGACCCAGGGCCCGAAGGGCCCGCAGGCGGAGAACGTCACCCCGGTCTGATCCGCCGGGCGACTGCCGGAACCGGCAGCGTGATCGCAGTCTGAGAGCACCACCCAAGGAGCCCCGCGCCGTCCGGCGACGGGGCTCCTGCCTTTCCCGCGGCGCCCCCTCGCGGGCCGGCCCGCGGCGCCGAATTCATTTCCCGTTCACACATGCTGCATGACGAGCACGAACTTCGTTCCGGCCGCCGTCGCCTCGTACGTGTGCGCCACATCTCCGCGATACGACAGGTAATCACCCGGACCGACCTCCACCCCCTCCCCGCGCGGCCCCGCTTTCACGCTTCCCTCGGTGACCACGATGTGTTCCACCGTGCCGGGAATATGCGGTTCGGATTCCCGTACGGTGCCCGGTTCCAGCCATACGTAGTAAATGTCCCGGCGTGCCCCCGGCGGGCTCGCGGACAACAGCGTCGCGAGATAACTGGACTGTTCGGAGTGCACCGTGGGGCCCTCCCCCGCGCGGATGACCTGCACGGGCGCCGAGGGCGGCTCGACGAGCACGCTGAACGGGACGCCGAGCGCCACCGCCAGCGCCCAGATCGTCTCCATCCCCGGGTTCCCGCTCGCCGCCTCCAGCTGGGACAGGGTGGACTTCGCGATGCCCGCGCGCTTGGCCAGCTCGGACAGGGACAGCCCGGTCCTGGCACGCTCCCGCTTCAGCGAGGCCGCGAGCCACTCCTGGGTTACCCCATCCGGGGGTAGTCCACAGGTATCACCCGCCGGCTCCACCCTCCTGCGGGACGTCCTGCTCGTCTGCCTCGCCAGCGGGGTCGTCGGGGTGTCCTTCGGCGCGATCGCCGTGAGCGGCGGGCTGCCGGTGTGGGTGCCGGTCGTCATGTCCCTCGTCGTGTACGCGGGATCGGCCCAGTTCAGCGCGGTCGGCGTACTCCTCGCCGGGGGCGGTCCACTGGCCGCCGCCGCGACCGGGCTCGTCCTCAACACCCGGACCGCCGCCTACAGCCTCGCCGTCGCCGAGGACATCGGCCGCAGTCCGCTCACGCGGCTGCTCGGCGCGCACCTCGTCACGGACGAGACGGTCGCCTTCGCCCTCGCGCAGTCCGACCCGGGCCGCCGCCGCGCCGCGTTCTGGACGTCCGGGATCGCGCTGTTCGCCGTGTGGAACACGGCCGTCGCCGTCGGCGCGCTCGCGGGGCAGGCGCTGGGCGACACGTCCCGGTACGGGCTCGACGCGGCCTTTCCCGCGATCCTCGCGGCGCTCGTCGTACCCACCCTCCGCAAGGACTCCCGCGTCCGGCGGCCCGTCGCCCTCGGTGCGGGCCTCGCCCTCGCGGCGACCCCGCTCCTGCCCACCGGGCTACCTGTCCTCGTAGCTCTGCTGGGGCTCCTCCTGTACGCCCCTGAGGTGACCCCGTGAGTCCGACCGTCGTCGCGATCCTCGTCCTGGCTCTCGGGACGTACGCCTTCCGGCTGACGGGGCCCCTCCTGCACGGGCGGGTCACGCTGCCGGCGCGGGTCCAGGAGCTGCTGTCCGCCGGGGCGGTCGTCCTGCTGGTCGCCCTGCTGGCGACGGGGGCGCTGACCGAGGGCGGCGGGTTCTCGGGGTGGGCTCGTCCCCTGGGGGTACTGGCGGGGGTCGGGCTGGCTTGGCGGCGGGCGCCGTTCGTGGTCGTGGTGCTGGGGGCGGCGGGTACTAGTGCGGTACTACGGGGGTTGGGGGTGGGGTGAGAGGGACTGGCGCCGGGGGAGCCTCGTACCCGACGGCGTTGTCAGTGCCGCCGGTTAGGGTCACCCGCCATGACCGACTTCCTCACCACCACCCGTACCTTCTACGACGCCATCGCCGAGGACTACTCCGAGCGGTTCCAGGACGAGCTGGCCAACAGGCCGCTGGAGCGGGCCGTACTGGGGGTGTACGCCGAACTCGTCGGCGCCGGCGGGAAGGTGGCCGACCTCGGGTGCGGTCCCGGCCGGTCCACGGGGCGCCTCGCCGGGCTCGGCCTCGACATCTCCGGGCTCGACCTGTCGGAGTCGATGCTCGCGGTGGCCCGCCGCGAGAACCCCGGGATCCGCTTCGAACAGGGCTCGATGTTCGACCTCCCCTTCCCGGACGGCTCGCTCGACGGCGTCATGTGCTGGTACTCGTCCATCCACACGCCTTCGCCCGAACTCCCCCGCCTCTTCCAGGGCTTCCACCGCGCCCTCGTCCCCGGCGGCCACCTCCTGCTCGCCTTCCAGGTGGGCGACGAACCCCGCCACTACGACCAGCCCTGGGGCCACCCGGTCGCCATCGACTTCCTGCGCCGCCGCCCGGAGTTCATGGAGGGGCTGCTGAAGGAGACCGGGTTCACGATGCTGTCCCGCACGGTCCGGGAGCCGATCGAGGAGGAGAAGACACCGCACGCGTTCCTGATCGCGCAGCGGGTGGGGTAGCCAGCGGGTGGGGTAGCCGCCGGGCGAGGAGCCGGGACTGCTCCCAACTCCCTGAACATCGAGGTCAGTTGCCGTCCCTTTCTGCGTTCTCCCCCTTCTCGCCGGGGGAATTGGTCGGCACCCGCTCCCTTCCCGGGTGGGGAGCGGGTTGCCGCCGTGGGCCCGGGGAAATCGTCGTACGGGCGGGAAGGGGGAGTCAATCCTTGGGATTTGTTGCTGGACCCTAGTGTTTGCTTGGGGGTATGACGCTGGAAGATCTGCGGGTGTTCGTCGCCGTGTGCCGGGCCGGGAGTCTGAGCGCGGTCGCCAGGGAGCTGGGGTGTACGCAGTCGGCGGTCAGCCAGCATGTGAAGCGGCTGGAGCGGGAGTTCGGGGTGGGGCTGCTGGAACGGCGGCCCCGGGGAGTCGCGGTGACCCAGGCCGGGCGGATCCTGGAGCGGGCCGCCCGCGACGGGATCGCCGGACTCGACCTGGCCGCACGGGAGTTGAGGGATCTCGTCGACGGCGGCCGGGGCTACGTACGGCTCGCCACCGGCGCCACCACCGTGCGGCACTTCATGTCGGACGCGGTCGTCGCCTTCCGCGAGCGGCATCCGAACGTCAACCTCGAATTCCGCACGGTGAGTTCGGGCCGGGGCAGTTTCGACGCGCTCGCGGACGGCACGCTCGACCTCGCGTGGATCACGCTGGGGCCACCGGTACGCGGCATCGAGCAGCGCCGGGTGGTGGAGCTGCCGTGGATGCTCGCGGTGCGCGAGGACGACGAGTTCGCTCGGCGAAAGGCCCTGAACGCAGGCGAGTTGGACGGCATACGGCTGATCCGCCTGCCCCCGAACTCCACCTCGGCCGCCCATCTGGACGCCGCCTGCGCGGAGTCGGGAGTCCGGTTCGCGTACGACACGAGCGTCGCCGACTGGGACACGGCGCTGCTGCTCGCCGAGGTGGGGGTGGGCCGGGCGGTGGTCCCGGCGCTGCCGGGGCTCGCGGCGTCCGGGGCGGGGGCGCTGCGGCTCGTGCCGCTGCCCGGTCTGCGTCCGCTGCCGGTCGGTTGGGCGATGCGGCGCTGGGACGCGCTGAGCCCGCCCGCGCGGGCGTTCGCGGAACTGGTCGTGGAACTGCGCCGGGGGCGGCCCAGAGGCGGCGAACAGCCGGGGCCTCTCCCGCGCGGAGGGCGGACTCGCGGCGACGAACAGGCGGTGCGCCTCCCGCGAAGGCCGGATTCGGGGACGTGAACAGCCGGTACGGCTCCCGCGAGGTGCGGACTCGCGGCCGCGAACAGGCCGTACGCCTCCCGCGCTCAGCGCCGGACTAGAGTGCCCGGATGATCGAGGTACCCGAAGTCCTCGCCCGGACGACCATCGCCCGCGAGGGCGCGCCCGGTGAGCGCTGGATCCGCGAACTCCCCGGCATCGTCGCAGAGTTGCTCGACCGCTGGGGGTGCGTGGTCGACGGTGGGCTGATGTTCGGCGGGGTCGGGCTCGTCGTACCCGTAGTACGGGAGAGCCAGGGGCCTGCCGTGCTGAAGGTCTCCTTTCCGCACCCCGGCAACGTCCATGAACCCGACGCCTTCGCCGCCTGGGCCGGGCAGGGTGCCGTTCTGCTGTACGAGCGGGACGACGCGCGGTTCGCGATGCTGCTGGAGCGGGTCGGGTCGTCGACGCTGGGTGAGAGCGAGACCGACGAGGATGTCATCGCGTCGGTCGCCGGGCAGCTCAGCCGGCGGCTCGCGGTGCCCGCGCCCGCGCACCTGCCCCGGCTCAGCGCTCGTGCCGACGAGTGGGCCGAGCAACTCCACGTCGACGCGCGGGAGTTGGCGCACGGCCTCCCCGCCCGCGTCCTCGACTCCGCGCACGCCACCGTGCGGGACCTCGGCCGGGATCAGCCCGACACCCTCGTCCACGGCGACCTGCACGCCCGGAACATCCTGCCCGCCGAGCGGGAGCCATGGCTCGCGGTGGACCCCAAGGGGTATGCGGGCGACCAGGGTTACGACGGGGCGAACTTCCTCAAGACGCGGGCGTTCTCGCTGCTGGTGGCGCCGGATCTGCGGGCGGCGACGCTGCGGCTCCTGGACGTCTTCGGCGAGGCGGCCGGCGTCGACCGGGAGCGGCTGCGGCGGTGGGCCCAACTCCACGCCGTACAGGCCGCGTTCTGGGCGAGACGGCACGGCTTCCGGGTGGCGCGGGGCGGGCCGGAGCTGGAGCGGCTCACCGCGTTCGCGGAGGAGTTGGCGGAGGTGCTGACGGACGGAAAAGCGTTTGCGGCGGCGCCGGGCCTGCCCGACCATCCTCGTCCATGACGACAACGCCTTCCCGCCCGCTCGCCCTGCTCACCGGAGTCGGCCGGACGGTCGGCATCGGGGCGGCGATAGCGGACCGACTCGCCGCCTCCGGCTGGGACATCGCGTTCACGCACTGGACGCCGTACGACGACCGCATGGCCTGGGGGCGGGAGCCGGGCGCGGCGGAGGTGATCGCGGCCGGGCTCGCGGCGCGGGGTGCCGCCGTGCACGCGGTCGAGGCGGACCTCTCCCAAGTCGACTCCCCGGCAAGGATCTTCGACGAGGTCGAGGAGCGGCTCGGCAAGGTCACCGCGCTGGTGATGTGCCACTGCGAGAGCGTCGACTCGGGCATCCTCGACACCAGCGTGGAGAGCTTCGACCTGCACTTCGCGGTCAACGCGCGAGCGAGCTGGCTGCTGATCCGCGAGTTCGGCCGCCGCTTCGACGCCCCGCGCGGCACGGGCCGTATCGTCGCCCTGACCAGCGACCACACCGTGCACAACCTGCCGTACGGCGCGAGCAAGGGCGCCCTGGACCGCATCACCCAGGCCGCCGCGCGCGAGCTGGCCCACCTCGGGATCACCGCGAACGTCGTCAACCCCGGCCCCGTGGACACGGGTTGGATGAACGACGAGATCCGCTCCTCGGTGCTCGCGCGAACTCCCCTGGGCCGTATGGGCACTCCGCGGGACACCGCCCACCTCGTCGGCTTCCTGTGCTCTGCCGAGGGGCAGTGGGTCAACGGCCAACTCCTCCGGAGCGATGGGGGGTTCGCCGCGTAGGGTCACGGGGTCAGTGCGGAGTCGTACGCGGCCCGGTCGAACTGGAAGGGGCCGAGGGGGAGTTCGCCCCAGTGTTCGCGGTTCGGCTGGCGGAAGTCCGACCAGGTGACCGTCGTGTCCGTCACGGCGATGCGCGCCGTCAGCGGCCAGCAGGCCCAGATCCCGCAGGGGCAGCCGAGGAGGAACGCGTCCGGGGCCGGTGTACGGAAGTGGTCCGTGGTGAACACCTCGACGTGCAGCCCCGCGTGCTGTTCGAGGAGGAAGCGTTCGACCTCGTCCTCGGTCTCGTCCGCCCAGTCCTCCGCGAGTTCTCGGCGCCACAACTCGCGGGTGGCGTCGGCGACTTGTTCGCGCAGGTCGCGGCCGTCGACGCGGATGCCGCGCAGGGGGCCGGGTTCGCCGTCGAGGCGGTAGGGGAAGAACTCGATGCGGTTCACGGCCTCATCGTCGCCGACCCGGCCGCTTCCGGCGAGCCTTCACCGCTGCTCGTACAGGCCCTCGACGACGTCCGCGAAGTCCCGCAGGATCGTCGCCCTCCGGAGTTTCATCGAGGGCGTCAAGTGGCCTGCCGTCTCGGTGAAGTCGGTGGGCAGGACGGCGAACTTCCTGATGGATTCGGGGCGGGAGACGAGTTTGTTGGCCTCGTCGACGGCGCGTTGCAGGAGGGATTCCAACTCCTCGTCTCCGAGGAGGAGTTCGACGGGGACGGGGTGTTTGCCGTTCATGCGGCGCCAGTGGGTGACGCCCTCGGGGTCGAGGGTGATGAGGGCGGAGACGTAGGGGCGGCCGTCGCCGAGGACCATGCACTGGGAGATCAGGGGGTGGGAGCGGAGCCAGTCCTCAAGTGGCGCCGGGGCGACGCTCTTTCCGCCCGCCGTGATGATCATTTCCTTCTTGCGGCCGGTGATCGTGAGGTAGCCCTCGTCGTCCAGCTCCCCTATGTCGCCGGTCGCCAGCCACCCGTCGGGCGCGGCGGGGACGACGCCTCCGGCGGACGGGTCCCAGTAGCCGCGCAGGACGTGGTCCCCGGCGATGAGGATCTCGCCGTCCGCCGCGATCCGGATGCGGGTGCCCGGCATGGGCCAACCGACCGTGCCCAGCCGGGGTTTGAGGGGCGGCGTCACCGTCGTCGCGCCGGTCGTCTCGGTGAGGCCGTACCCCTCGTAGATCTCGATTCCGGCGCCGAGGTAGAAGGAGGAGAGGCGGCGGCCGAGCGGGGAGCCGCCGCAGATGGCGTGCCGGACCCTGCCGCCCATGGCGTTGCGGATACGGCGGTAGACGAGCGGGTCGTAGAAGGTGCGGGCGGTGCGCAGGGCCGCGCCGGGGCCCGAGCCGGTGCCGGTCTTCTGCGCCTCGACGGCCTCGCCGTAGCGGCGGGCGACGGACACGGCCCGGTCGAAGGAGGTGACCCGGCCGCCCGCCTCGGCGCGGGCCCGCGCCACGTTGAAGACCTTCTCCAGCATGTAGGGGATCGCGAGCAGGCAGGTCGGTTTGAACGCGGCGAGATCCGGGAGGAGTTGCTCGGACTTGATGCTCGGCGCGTGCCCGAGGCGGACCCGGGCGCGGACGGCGGCGATGGCGACCATCCGGCCGAAGACGTGCGACATGGGCAGGAAGAGCAGGACGGAGACCTCGATGCCCTGCGCCTTGAAGACCGGGTGGAGGAGCTCGATCGCGTTGTCCACCTCGGCGAAGAAATTGCCGTGGGTGATGGCGCAGCCCTTGGGTCGTCCCGTAGTACCTGAGGTGTAGATGAGGGTGCACAGGGTGTCGGGGATCAGCATCCCCCTGCGGATCTCCACCTCGGCGTCGGGGACGTGCGCCCCGGCCTCCGCGAGCCGCTCCACGTGCCCTTTCTCCATCACCCAGATGTGCCGCAGGTCGGGCAGCCGGTCCCGCTCGGGCCCGATGGCCGAGGCCTGCCCGATGGTCTCGGTCACGAGGGCTACGGCGCCGGAGTCCTGGAGTATCCAGCGGACCTGGAAGACCGACGAGGTGGGGTAGACGGGTACGGTGACGAGCCCGGCGGCCCACGCCGCGAAGTCGAGGAGTGTCCACTCGTACGTCGTACGGGCCATGATCGCGATCCGGTCCCCCGGCACCAGGCCCTCGGCGATCAGCCCCTTGGCGACGGCGTGGACCTGCGCGGCGAACTGCGCCGCCGTCACGTCGCTCCAGTTCCCCTCGGCGTCGCGCCTGCTGAGGACGATCTGGCCGGGCGCCACCGCCGCGTTGTCGTACGGGAGTTCCGCGAGCGAGCCGTGGGTGACGGGTGGCGCGAGCGCCGGTACGGCCGCCTCGCGGACGACTCCGTCGAGCCGCCGGACCTCGGGCTCGACGAGGGCGGGGGGAGCGCCGTCGGCGTAGTCGGCCGACGAGGGGTACGAGGTGGACACAGGCGGCTCCCTGGGCGCGCAGCGGAAAAAACGCTTGCTGATACGGGCCTCGCGCACCGGGGCGTTCAGCCCCGGAGCCTCGGGGAAAGCAGTTACCAACGGTTACCAGCGGTTAGGCAAGGCGATCGTACGGTGCTGACGTGGGGGGCCTGTGAGGGTCGAGAGGTGGTCCGGGGGCGGGGCTGTGCAGTATCGAGGTTATATGAGGAAGTGTCACGTTCGCTCCAGGATCGCGGTCACCCCCTGTCCCCCGGCGGCGCAGATGGAGATCAACCCCCGCCCGGGGGCGTCCCGTTCGGCCAGCAGCTTGGCCAGCGTCGCGACGATCCGGGCGCCCGTCGCCGCGAAGGGGTGACCGGTCGCCAGGGAGGAGCCGGTGACGTTGAGCCGCTCGCGGTCGACCGGCGCGAGCCCCTGCTTCTCCCAGGCGGCCAGCGTCGCCAACACCTGTGAGGCGAACGCCTCGTGGATCTCGACGAAGTCGAAGTCCTCCATCCCCAGGCCCGTTCGCTCCAGCATGCGCGGTACGGCGTACGCGGGCGCCATCAGCAGGCCGTCCTCCCCGCCGGCGACGTCACCGCGTACGAAGTCCACCGCCGCCGTCTCGTACGCGGTGAGGTACGCCAGCGGCTCCAACCCCCGGGTCTGCGCCCACTCTTCGGAGGCGAGCAGCACGACGGCGGCGCCGTCGGTGAGCGGCGTCGAATTGCCCGCCGTCATAGTCGGGTTGGGGCCGTCGGTCCCGAACACCGGCTTGAGCCGGGCGAGTTTCTCGACCGTCGAGTCGGGGCGCAGGTTCTGGTCGCGCTTGAGGCCCCGGAAGGGGACGACGAGGTCGTCGAGGAAGCCGCTCTCGTAGGCCTCCGCGAGGCGCTGGTGGCTCGCCGCCGCCAACTCGTCCTGTTCTTCACGGGAGATGCCCCAGGCCCGGGCGGTCACCGCCGCGTGCTCGCCCATCGAAAGTCCCGTACGGGGTTCGGAGTTGCGCGGAATGTCGGGGACGAGGTGGCCGGGGCGGATCTTCGCGAGGGCCTTGAGGCGGGCGCCGGTGGACTTCGCCCGGCGGGCCTCCAGCAGGATGCGGCGCAGGCTGTCGTTGACGCCGAGCGGGGCATCGCTCGCGGTGTCGACGCCGCCCGCGACGGCCGAGTCGGTCTGGCCGAGGGCGATCTTGTTGGCGGCGGCGATGATCGCCTGGAGGCCGGTGCCGCACGCCTGCTGGATGTCGTACGCCGGGGTCCGCGCGTCCAGCTTCGAGCCGAGGAGCGTCTCGCGGGCGAGGTTGAAGTCGCGGCTGTGCTTGAGGACCGCCCCGGCGACGAACTCGCCCACCACGCCCGGGACATCGAGTCCGTGGCGCAGGGCGAGGCCGTTCACGGCGGCCGTGAGCATCTCCTGGTTGGAGGCGGTCGCGTAGGGGCCGTCGGAGCGCGCGAAGGGGGTGCGGGCGCCGCCGAGCACCGCGACCCGGCGGGCGCGCGGAGGCTCGACCGGGGGCTTCGACTCGCCGTCGCGCACCAGCTCCAGGGGACTCATCTCGACCTGCTCCTCACCCTTGACCTAGACTTACCCCAGGTAACCTTACTCCGGAGTAAGTAATTCCGCCGGGCCCGTGCGAGACTTGGGAGACGTACATGGCCGACCGCTATCTGAGCTTCACCGCCACCGCACCCGGCCGTTTCCTCACCCGCCGGCTCGGCCTGCCGCAGCCCGCCGCGCTCGCCCGCTGGTCGCCCGAACGCCCGTCCCTCACCGGCACCTTGGTTCACCTTACGGCCGGTACGTCGGCGCTCGACCTCTCACCCGTCCTCGCCCGTACGGGACTTGGCGCCGGCTCCGGCGATCCGGCGGCGGTCGTCCTGGACGCGACCGGGGTGCGCGACGTCGAGACGCTCGCCGAGGTCCACGCCGCCCTGCACCCCGTCGTCCGGTCCGTCGCCGCGAGCGGGCGGATCGTCGTGCTGGGGGCGCCACTTGACGCCGCCGATCACCAACAGGCCGCCGTACAGCAGGCGTTGGAAGGGTTCACCCGGTCGCTGGGCAAGGAGATCGGACGCGGGCGGACCGTGAACCTCGTGCGGGTCACCGACGCCGGGGCCGCCGAGTCGACGCTGCGGTTCCTGCTCTCGCCCAAGTCCGCGTACGTCAGCGGGCAGGTCGTCGAGGTGGGCGGCGGCGAGGCGTTCACCGGGGACTGGGAGCGGCCCCTCGCGGGGCGGACCGCGCTGGTCACCGGGGGTGCGCGGGGCATCGGCGCGGCCGTCGCCGAGACGCTCGCCAGGGACGGCGCCGAGGTCGTCGTCCTCGACGTGCCGCAGGCCGAGGAGGAGGCGCGGCGGCTTGCCGGGCGGCTCGGCGGGCGGGCGCTCGCGCTGGACATCACCGCCGCCGACGCCGGGGAGCGGATCGCCGCCGAACTCCCGGACGGGCTCGACGTGTTGATCCACAACGCCGGGATCACCCGCGACCGGCGGCTGGTCAACATGCCCGCCGAGCGGTGGAGTTCGGTGCTCGACGTCAACCTCGCGAGCGTGCTGCGCACCACCGACGTCCTGCTCGGGAAGGGGACCCTGCGGCCGGGCGGGCGGATCGTCGCCACCGCGTCCATCGCCGGTCTCGCGGGGAACGCCGGGCAGACCAACTACGGGGCCTCCAAGGCCGGGATCGCCGGTCTCGTCCGGGCGCTCGCGCCGCACGCGCTCGCCGGACACGGGGTGACCGTGAACGCCGTCGCGCCCGGGTTCATCGAGACGAAGATGACCGCCGCCGTGCCGCTGTTCATCCGGGAGGCCGGGC
Organism: Streptomyces niveiscabiei; assembly: GCF_033794345.1. Lineage (NCBI taxonomy): Bacteria > Bacillati > Actinomycetota > Actinomycetes > Kitasatosporales > Streptomycetaceae > Streptomyces > Streptomyces niveiscabiei. The sequence continues at coordinate 8,721 of NZ_JARAYJ010000013.1, read as the reverse complement.
GGCGGATGAACTCCCTCGCGCAGGGCGGGATTCCGGCGGACGTCGCCGAGACGACGGCCTGGCTCGCGCATCCCGCGTCCGGGGCCGTCAACGGGCAGGTCGTGCGGGTGTGCGGCCAGAGTCTGCTGGGGGCCTGATGCCGACGCTCGCCGCCGTTCCGTCGCTGGTCCCGTCCTTCGTCCGGGGTGCGCTCCTCTCCCCCTTCAAACGGCCGCGTGCCGACGCCGAGTTCACGCGGGAGCGGGTCGTCGTGCCGGGGCTGCGGATCGACCTCGTGCGGCTGTCGGCGTACGAACGCGTCTGCGGATTCGCCACCGGGGACGACTCGTTGCCGGTGACCTATCCGCACGTCCTCGGGTTCCCGCTGGCCATGCGGCTGATGAGCGCCCGGAGTTTCCCGCTGCCGCTGCTCGGGCTCGTGCACACGTCCATCGAGATCAGCCGGTACGGGACGCTCGCGGCGACCGGGGTGTACGAACTCGGCGTCCACGTCGAAGAGTTGGCACCGCATCGCCGGGGGACCGAGGCGACGGTCGTCACCGGGTTGCGGCGGGACGGGGAGGTCGTGTGGGAGTCGCGGAGCACGTATCTGGCGCGGCACCGGACGACGGGCGGGCCGGGCGAGGGAGTCGGCGCTCCCCCGGAGGAGGGGTGCCCGCGGCCCGTGCTCGACGAGTGGCGGCTGGCCGCAGACGTGGGGCGGCGGTACGCGGCGGCCTCCGGGGACCGCAACCCCATCCACCTCTACGCCCTCACCGCCCGCCTCTTCGGCTTCCCCCGCGCCATCGCCCACGGCATGTGGACCGCCGCACGCTGCCTCGCCGCCCACGGGACGCCTCCGGCGGTGCGGGTACGGGCGGAGTTCCGGGCGCCGGTACTGCTGCCGTCCGCCGTGGTGTTCGCTTCCGACGGGGGCCGGTTCGAGCTGCGGGAGCGGGCGCGGGACGGAGAGGCGGGGAGGGTGCATGTGAGCGGGCGGGTGGACCCGCTGGCGGAGGGGACCTGAGGACTAAGGCGGGCGGTGGACCCGCTGGCGGAGAGGGCCTGAGGACTAAGGCGGGCGGTGGACCCGCTGGCGGAGAGGGCCTGAGGACTAAGGCGGGCGGTGGACCCGCTGGCGGAGAGGGCCTGAGGCGGACGGGAGTACTACCCGGGGACTACTCCAGAGCTACTCCGGTGCCGACCCAGAGCTACTCCGGCGCCGACCACGTCCTGCGCCCCTCCATCAGGTTCGACAGCCCCGACCACGCGAAGTTCATCAGCGTCGTCGCCGCCTCCCGCGCGGTGACGCCGGCCGTCGTGTTCGCCCAGTCCGCCAGGGACTCGGCGGCGCCCACCAGCGCCTCCGCGAGGCCGGCGACCTCGCGTTCGGGGAGGTCGGGGTCGCGGTGGGCCTCGCGGGCGGCGGCGACGATGAGGCCAGTGACGAAGGCGACGATCTCCTCGCGCATCGCGGCGACCTCCAGGGCGAACCGCTCGCCGTGGGTGCGGGCCTGGAGATGGAGGACGGACCAGGCGTCCTGGTGCTCGGCGGTGTGCGCGAAGAACGCCCGCAGCCCGTCCCAGAGTTGGCGGTCGGCGGGCAGGTCCGTGGCGATCCCCGAGCGGATCGCGGCGACGAGCGCGGCGGCCTCGCGGCGGATGCACGAGGTGAAGAGATCGTCCTTGGAGTTGAGGTACAGATACACCAACGGCTTGGAGACACCGGCGAGTTCGGCTATCTCGTCCATCGAGGCGGCCATGTAGCCCCGGCGTCCGAAGATCCGCACTGCGGCGTCCAGCATCTGCTGCTCACGGACCGCGCGCGGCATCCGCTTGGTCTTCACGGCACCCATGAGCCAAGGTTAGGGCCTGTCCGGCGGTTCAACTCCCTCGCGGGCGGCGGCACTCGGATCAGCCGTCGGCCACGGCCGAACGGTGTGGCTCAGGTGGCCTGGCCCTGCACGCGCGGCCCCGCCTCGTCGGTCTCGGCGTCCTCCTGGGTGCGGTTGGCCTCCAGGTTGGCCTTCATGCGGTCGACGCGCGCGACGACGTTCTCGGAGGCCCGGTCGCGCTCCCCGCGCAGGGCGACGAAGCTGATCGGCGCGGAGAGGACCAGCGCGAGCAGCACGATCCACATGCCGTTGGAGTCGCCGAGGCCGCGCGGGACGATTCCGGCGTAGACGAGACCCCAGACGACCCCGAGGCAGCCCACGAAGATCCCGAGGCGCATCAGCGTGTAGCGGAGCATGGCAATCCACTCTTCCGGTTCGAAAAGGTCCGTCGTCCAGTCAACCACGCCTGACGGGCGATCTTGGACGGGGGTCAGACCAGGGGGAGCAGCATGATGATGTCGTCCCTGTCGTCCCCGGGAGCTACCCGGATCGCGTCCGGGATGCGGCCGACCTCCTTGTAGCCGCAGGACCCGTAGAACCGTTCCAGGCCGAGGCCGCCCCGGCAGGTGAGGCGGATCGCCTCGACGCCGTCGAGGGAGCGGGCGGCGGACTCGGCGGCGGCGAGCAGGTCGCGGCCGTACCCCTTGCCCTGGTGGGAGGGGTGGACCATCACCGTGTAGAGCCACAGCCAGTGCGCCATCAGGCGGTGGGTGTTGAGGCTGAGGAAGGCGGTCGCGGCGACCTTGCCCGCCTCGTCGTGCCCGACCAGCAGGCGGACCCGGCCCTCCGCCAGGTCCGCGAGGTGCTTCAGCAGCGCCGGGCGGACGGTCTCCCGGTCGACGGGCGGGACGAAGCCGACGGCGCCGCCCGCGTTGGAGACGTCCGTCCAGAGGTCGAGGACGCCGTCGCGGAGGTCCGGGGTGATGGCGGGATCGAAAGTGAAGGTAAGGGCCACAGGTCCATCTTAGATCTTACCCGGTGAGTACTGGCGGAGTACTGGCGGAGTACTGGCGGAGTACTGGCTCACACCCGCATCGGCTGCGGCGACTCGCGGCGCAGCGGGTCCGGGCCGTCGTACTCGCGGATGACCTCGTAGCGCGTGTTGCGCTCCACCGGGCGGAAGCCGGCGTCGCGGATCAGGTCGAGGAGGTCCTCGCGGGTCAGCTTGTTCGGGGTGCCGAAGTTGTCCGCGTCGTGGGTGATCTTGTACTCGACGACCGAGCCGTCCATGTCGTCCGCGCCGTGCTGGAGGGCGAGTTGGGCGGTCTGCACGCCGTGCATCACCCAGAACACCTTGACGTGCGGGACGTTGTCGAAGAGGAGGCGGGAGACCGCGAACGTCTTCAGGGACTCGGCGCCGGTCGCCATCCGGGTGCGCTCCTGGAGGCGGTTGCGGACCTTGCCGTCCTTCAGGTCGACGAAGTCGTGCTGGTAGCGCAGCGGGATGAAGACCTGGAACCCGCCGGTCTCGTCCTGGAGTTCACGCAGCCGCAGCACGTGGTCGACGCGGTGGCGGTGCTCCTCGATGTGCCCGTACAGCATGGTGCACGGGGTCTTGAGGCCCTTCTCGTGCGCCAGGCGGTGGATGCGCGACCAGTCCTCCCAGTGGGTGCGGTGGTCGACGATGTGCTGCCGGACCTCCCAGTCGAAGATCTCGGCGCCGCCGCCGGTCAGCGACTCCAGGCCCGCGTCGATGAGTTCGTCGAGGATCTCGGAGGCGGACAGCCCGGAGATCGTCTCGAAGTGGTGGATCTCCGTCGCCGTGAACGCCTTCAGGGAGACGTTCGGCAGGGCCGCCTTCAGCTCGCGCAGGGACCGGGGGTAGTACCTCCAGGGGAGGTTGGGGTGCAGGCCGTTGACGATGTGGAGTTCGGTGAGGTTCTCCGACTCCATCTCCGTCGCCAGCCGGACGGCCTCCTCGATGCGCATCGTGTACGCGTCCTTCTCGCCCGGCTTGCGCTGGAACGAGCAGTACGCGCACGACGCCGTGCACACGTTGGTCATGTTCAGGTGGCGGTTGACGTTGAAGTGGACCACGTCGCCGTTCTTGCGGGTGCGCACCTCGTGCGCGAGGCCGCCGAGCCAGGCCAGGTCGTCCGACGCGTACAGGGCGATGCCGTCCTCGCGGGTCAGCCGCTCGCCGGAGCGGACCTTCTCCTCCAGCTCGCGCTTGAGCCCGACGTCCATGCCTCCACCTTTCGTACGACAGCTCCCCCAAAGGTACCCCCGCGTCTACCACCCCCCTCCCGTAGTACCCCTCACACCTCCTCGGGCAGCGCCCCCACCCGGTTCTCCCACTTCGTCGACAGGACGATGGTCGTACGGGTACGGGATACCCCCTTCGTCCCCGACAGGCGGCGGATGATGCGCTCCAGGCCGTCCACGTCGCTCGCCCGCACCTTGAGCATGAACGAGTCGTCGCCGGCGATGAACCAGCAGTCCTCGATCTCGCCGAAGTCCTTCAGACGGCGGGCGACGTCCTCGTGGTCGGCGGCGTCCGAGAGGGAGATGCCGATCAGGGCGGTGACGCCGAGGCCGAGGGAGGCGGAGTCCACGGTGGCCCGGTAGCCGGTGATCACACCGGCCGCCTCCAGCCGGTTGATGCGGTCGGTGACGCTGGGTCCCGACAGGCCGACGAGGCGTCCCAGCTCCGCGTAGGAGGCCCGGCCGTTCTCCCTCAGGGCCTGGATGAGCTGCCTGTCCACGGCGTCCATGCGATTCGCGCCTTCCGATGAGAGATCCGTTCGCGCTCGAAGGGATCTGCGAGGTTCTGATGTGTGCCGGTGACGGTACGGAGGGTCCCCCACGGGCCTCCGGTTCCCCAGCCGCCGGGCCGGCCTCCCGTACTACCCGGGTAGACCCGTACGGGGCGTGTGTGATGCGGGGCGGCGCTCAGTCGGCGCGCGCGCCCCCAGTACCGGGTACCCGGCCGTCGCCGCCTCCGCCGCCGCCGAGTTCGCCCTTCCAGCGGCGGTAGAGACCGTGCGGGACGCCCGCCGAGTCCAGGATCCGGCCGGCCACGAAGTCGACCAGGTCCTGGATGTGGGTCGCGCCCGCGTAGAAGGCGGGCGAGGTGGGGACCACGCTCGCGCCCGCGTCGTCCAGGGTGACGAGGTGGCGCAGCGTCTGGCCGGTCAGCGGGCTCTCCCGGACGGCGACGACCAGCGGCCTGCGCTCCTTGAGGGTGACGCTCGCCGCCCGCTGGAGGAGGTCCTTCGACAGACCGAGGGCGACTCCGGCGACGCACGCCGTCGACGCGGGCACGATGATCATCCCCCTGGCGGGGTACGACCCCGAGGACGGGCCCGCGGCGAGGTCACCGGCCGGCCAGTACCGTACGCGGCTCAGCCCGACGTCGTAGCTCTGAGGTTTGCCGTCCGCGCCCCTGCCGAGCCACTCCCCGAGGTCCTCGCGCCAGTGCCCGTCCCGGAACGAGATCCCCGTCTCGTCCAGCAGGGTGAGCCGCGAGGCCCGGCTGACGACGAGGTCGACGCACTCGCCCGCTGCCAGCAACGCCCGCAGGACAGCGCCGGCATACGGCGTCCCCGACGCCCCCGACACCCCCACGATCCAAGGCACGCGCTCCGTTTCTCCTGCGTTCACACCTTGAGCGTACCGGCGGGCACGAAGAGCTACCGGCCGGGGGCCTTGGGGTCCACGGGGAGGGCGTGGGTGGGGATCGTGAGCTTGCCGAGCGGGGTGTCGACGACGAGGTCGGGACCGTACGGCACGGTGTCGCGCCCCCGGTAACCGTCCGGGCCGGGATTCCACATGGTCACGGCGTGGCCCTGGAGGGGGTCGAAGAGGAGGTGGTTGGCGATACCCCGGGAGGCGTACATCTGGGGTTTGATCTCGTAGTCCCGCCGGACGCTGCCGCGCGCGACGACCTCCGCGACCAGCGCGATCACGTGCGGCGGATAGGCGAGGTCGTTCCTGGCGATGTCCCTCTCGGGGATGACCGCCAGGTCGGGGCAGAACTCGTTGCCGTCGTCGAAGGGGAAGGCGGCGCGGCTGACCAGACCCCACCCCGGGGCGAGCTGCTGCTCCAGCGCGGTCCATACCCGCTGGGTGGTACTCCCGTGGTACGGGGTGACCGGCGTCGCCACCACGCTGCCCTCCACGATCTCCGTCAGGAAACCGGGGAACGCGTCCTCGAAGCGGGCGAGTCGCGTGTGCAGGCGGTCCATGGGAACCGCACCCTATTCAGACCGTCAGCCCCCGCACCAGCAGATCCAGCAGGGCGCACGCGAACAGGGCGATGCCGATGAAGCCGTTGACCGAGAAGAACGCCCGGTCGAGGCGGGAGAGGTCGTGGGGGCGGACGATCGTGTGTTCGTAGCCGAAGGCGCCGGCGACGATCAGCAGGCCCAGCCAGAAGAACGCGCCCGCGTCGGTGGCCAGGGCGTACCAGACGAACAGGGCCGTGGTGAGGGCGTGGCAGGCGCGGGCCGACCAGATCGCCGTAGGGATGCCGAAGCGGGCCGGGACCGACAGGACGCCGGTCTCGCGGTCCGTGTCGATGTCCTGGCAGGCGTAGATGAGGTCGAAGCCGCCGATCCAGATGCCGACCGCGAGGCCGAGGATCACCGCGTCCCAGGACCACTCGCCGGTGATCGCGAGCCAGCCGCCGATCGGGCCCATCGCCTGGGCGAGCCCGAGGATGGCCTGCGGGTAGTTCGTGAACCTTTTGCCGTACGGGTATACCACCATCGGGATGACGGCGACGGGGGCGAGCGCCAGGCACAGCGGGTTGAGCAGCGCCGCCGCGCCCAGGAAGATCACGACCGCGATCAGCGCGCCGGTCCACGCGTGCCGTACCGACACCGCGCCCGTCACCAGCTCGCGGTGCGCCGTGCGGGGATTGCGCGCGTCGATCTCGCGGTCGATGATCCGGTTGACGGCCATCGCGAACGTCCGCAGCCCGACCATGCAGACCGTCACGAGCAGCAGCCGGCCCCAGTGGATGTTCCGGTCGAGCTGGAACATCGCGGTGAGGGCGGCGATGTACGCGAAGGGCAGCGCGAAGATCGAGTGCTCGATCATCACGAGGCGCAGAAAAGCTCTCGTGCGCCCCGGCTGGGGCACCGCGGCGGCGGACGCGCTCACAGGCCGTACTCCGCATCACTCTGAGGTAGGGGGGTACCGGTACCCGCCCCCGCACCGCCGCTCGCGCGCACGCCACTCCGGCTCACAGCCCGTACTCCTTCCACCGCCGGTCGACCTTCGCCGCCGTATCCGGGTCCGACAGGACCATCTCCGGCCAGCCGCCGTCGCGGGTGTAGCCCTCCTCCACCCACTTCTTCGTCGCGTCGATGCCCGCCTTGCCGCCCCAGAACTGCTGGTACGACGCGTGGTCGAGGTGGTCGACGGGGCCCTCGACGACCGTGAGGTCGCGGGAGTAGTCCGTGTTGCCGAGGGCCCGCCACGCGACTTCGTGCAGGTCGTGGACGTCGCAGTCGGAGTCGACGATCACGATCAGCTTGGTCAGGGACATCATGTGGGCGCCCCAGATCGCGTGCATCACCTTCTGCGCGTGCTTGGGGTACTTCTTGTCGATCGAGACGATCGCGCAGTTGTGGAAGCCGCCCGCCTCGGGCAGGTGGTAGTCCACGATGTCCGGCACGATGATCTTCAGCAGCGGCAGGAAGAACCGCTCCGTGGCCCGCCCGAGGGGTCCGTCCTCGGTAGGGGGCCGGCCGACGACGATGGACTGGAGCAGCGGCCGTTTGCGCATCGTCACGCAGTCGATGGTCAGCGCGGGGAACGGCTCCTGCGGCGTGTAGAACCCGGTGTGGTCCCCGAAGGGCCCCTCGGGCAGCATCTCGCCGGGCTCCAGCCAGCCCTCCAGTACTACCTCCGCGGTAGCAGGGACCTGGAGGGGTACAGTCTTGCAGTCCACCATCTCGATCCGCTTGCCCGCGATGAAGCCGGCGAAGAGGTACTCGTCGATGTCACCCGGGAGGGGTGCGGTGGACGCGTACGTCACGGCGGGCGGACAGCCGAACGCGATCGCGACCGGCAGCCGCTCGCCCTTGCGGGCGGCGACCTGGTAGTGGTTGCGGCTGTCCTTGTGGATCTGCCAGTGCATGCCGATCGTGCGCTTGTCGTGGCGCTGGAGGCGGTACAGACCGAGGTTGCGTACGCCGCTGACGGGGTCCTTCGTGTGGGTCAGCCCCAGGTTGAAGAAGGAGCCGCCGTCCTGCGGCCAGGTGAACAGGGCCGGGAGCTGCTCCAGGTCGACCTCGTCACCCTGGAGTACTACTTCCTGGACCGGCGCGTCCTTGACCTTCTTCGGCGGTACGTGGGTCATCGCGCCGAGCTTGCCGAAGGCCTCCCGTACGCCGATGAAGCCCTGCGGCAGCTCGGGGCGCAGGAGGCCGCCGATCTTCTCGGTGATCTCCCCGTACGACTTGAGGCCGAGGGCCTTGAGGAGCCGGCGGTCGGTGCCGAAGACGTTCATGGCCAGCGGCATCGCCGAGCCCTTCACGTTCTCGAAGAGGAGCGCCGGACCGCCGGCCTTCTGGACGCGGTCGACGATCTCCCCGACCTCCAGATAGGGGTCGACCTCGGCTTTCACGCGCTTGAGGTCGCCCTCGCGTTCCAGGGCCCTGAGCAGGGAGCGAAGATCGTCGTAAGCCATGCGTCCCAGTATCGCCGAGGCACCTCACGGACCCGCGCACGGGCCCGTCGTACCTGAGGGCCAACCGTGTAGTACCGGAGGGGTGCCTCGCGCAGTACCCGGTAGTACCTAGATGATCGATTCCAAGGGGTCTGTGATCAGTGGTCGTAAGCGGTCAGTGAGCGAAGGACGGGCTGGCCGGTGTGGTCGTTGTGCCAGATCGCGGCG
>NZ_JARAYJ010000129.1:0-577 GCF_033794345.1 Streptomyces niveiscabiei | reverse complement strand
CCGCAGGCCGTCCGTGCGGCTGTAGGTGAGAACGAAGCCTGCCAGAGAGGTCTGACAATCCGGGTCCAGAACGAGAATCAACTCCCCTGCCAGCCAAGGGCATTCCTTGACCTGCCAGGCGGGGACCAGAAACCGCTCAAGCTCTGCAATGGTTCGGTCGATCATGTACCCCTTGCTGAAACGGCCCGGCAGCGTGAGCGCACTGGCCGCAACCGCCTTGCAGGCACGCGGACTTGGCATGAAGTCTTCCGGCAGCTCCAGGCCGCCCCGTTTCCCGTCCCTGTCGTCGGACAGCCACGGGACGGTCGTCAGCCTTCCGTCGGCCTGCCGCTGGACGACCAGGACCTCCAACGTCTCGTCGCTGTCCCGGACTTGGGCGCGGCCCTTGGGGCTGTCGTCCGCGTCACCGGCTGAGGCCGCCAGCCACCCGTACACGGGGCGGCCCGCACGCCGCGCCGAGTCCAGCAGGAAGGCGCCGGCCTTCTCCCGCTTCTCGACCAGCAACTGCTGGTGAGCGCGGTAGACATCCTTCAGCCGCTGCTGCTCTTCAGGCGAGGGATCACCGTAGGCGGCCTGC
>NZ_JARAYJ010000128.1:0-580 GCF_033794345.1 Streptomyces niveiscabiei | reverse complement strand
CCGCAGGCCGTCCGTGCGGCTGTAGGTGAGAACGAAGCCTGCCAGAGAGGTCTGACAATCCGGGTCCAGAACGAGAATCAACTCCCCTGCCAGCCAAGGACATTCCTTGACCTGCCAGGCGGGGACCAGGAAACGCTCAAGTTCCGCAATGGTTCGGTCGGCCATGTACCACTGCTTGCTGAAGCGGCCCGGCAGCGTGAGCGCACTGGCTGCGACCGCCTTGCACGCGCGCGGACTCGGCATGAAGTCCTCGGGAAGCTCCAGACCGCCCCGTTTCCCGTCCCTGTCGTCGGACAGCCACGGTACGGTCGTCAGCCTTCCGTCGGCCTGTCGTTGGACGACCAGGACTTCCAACGTCTCGTCGCTGTCCCGAACTTGGGCACGGCCCTTGGGGCTGTCGTCCACGTCACCGGCCGAGGCCGCCAGCCACCCGTACACCGGGCGGCCCGCACGCCGCGCCGAGTCCAACAGGAAGGCGCCAGCCTTCTCCCGCTTCTCGACCAGCAACTGCTGGTGAGCGCGGTAGACATCCTTCAGCCGCTGCTGCTCTTCAGGCGAGGGATCACCGTAGGCGGCCTGC
>NZ_JARAYJ010000127.1:0-625 GCF_033794345.1 Streptomyces niveiscabiei | reverse complement strand
GGCAGTCCGGGCCAGCCCGCCTCCTCGACGAGGTGGGTCAGGTCGGGGCGGCCGGGGCTGACGATGAACAGGTCGGCGCGGCCCGCTGCGGCCGGGTCCACCCGCCACAGGACGCGCGGCCCGGTCCCGTCGCGGGGCGGCGGGTCGGGGAAGGCCATGTTGACGGCGCCGTGCATGAAGTTCGGCGAGCCGAGCAGCCGGCGCGCGCCGGAGCGCGCGGTGTTGATGCGGAAGCGGGTCAGGTACATCAAGGGGTCCTCGGGGCGGGCAGGGGGCGCAGGTTGGTGGTCGGGTCGTGGGACACGGGTACGTCGACGTGGCTGGTGACGACGCCGCGCAGCGCGTACTGCCGGTGGCGGGGGTCGAAGCTGACCGGTGTGTCCCGCAGGGACAGGTGCGGGACGTCGGCTGGCGGGCAGTCGATCAGCAGGTCCAGTGCGGTGACGCTCCGGGTGCGCCGCCGGTACCAGGCGGACGCCTGCCAGGGAGCTGCACCGAGGGCCGTACGCAGGTCCGTGTCCGGGAGCGGTTCCCCCAGGTCGAGAGGGTGAGAAGGGGGACAGGAGCGTCGGCCGAGGTAGGGGAGGAAGCGTGGTGCGCGTACGGCGTCGTAAAGGTGTCGCAG
>NZ_JARAYJ010000126.1:0-627 GCF_033794345.1 Streptomyces niveiscabiei | reverse complement strand
ATGCTGCAATGACACGACTTCGGCGGTACGCTTGAGCCCCGCTACATTGTCGGCGCGGAATCACTAGACCAGTGAGCTATTACGCACTCTTTCAAGGGTGGCTGCTTCTAAGCCAACCTCCTGGTTGTCTCTGCGACTCCACATCCTTTCCCACTTAGCGTACGCTTAGGGGCCTTAGTCGATGCTCTGGGCTGTTTCCCTCTCGACCATGGAGCTTATCCCCCACAGTCTCACTGCCGCGCTCTCACTTACCGGCATTCGGAGTTTGGCTAAGGTCAGTAACCCGGTAGGGCCCATCGCCTATCCAGTGCTCTACCTCCGGCAAGAAACACACGACGCTGCACCTAAATGCATTTCGGGGAGAACCAGCTATCACGGAGTTTGATTGGCCTTTCACCCCTAACCACAGGTCATCCCCCAGGTTTTCAACCCTGGTGGGTTCGGTCCTCCACGAAGTCTTACCTCCGCTTCAACCTGCCCATGGCTAGATCACTCCGCTTCGGGTCTTGAGCGTGCTACTCCAACGCCCTGTTCGGACTCGCTTTCGCTACGGCTACCCCACCCGGGTTAACCTCGCAACACACCGCAAACTCGCAGGCTCATTCTTCAAAAGGCACGCAGTCACGA
>NZ_JARAYJ010000125.1:0-627 GCF_033794345.1 Streptomyces niveiscabiei | reverse complement strand
CTGAGACCTGATGCCGAGCCGATTGTGGTGAAGTGGATGATCCTATGCTGTCGAGAAAAGCCTCTAGCGAGTTTCATGGCGGCCCGTACCCTAAACCGACTCAGGTGGTCTGGTAGAGAATACCGAGGCGTTCGGGTGAACTATGGTTAAGGAACTCGGCAAAATGCCCCCGTAACTTCGGGAGAAGGGGGGCCATCACTGGTGATCCGATTTACTCGGTGAGCTGGGGGTGGCCGCAGAGACCAGCGAGAAGCGACTGTTTACTAAAAACACAGGTCCGTGCGAAGCCGTAAGGCGATGTATACGGACTGACGCCTGCCCGGTGCTGGAACGTTAAGGGGACCGGTTAGTCACATTTCGGTGTGGCGAAGCTGAGAACTTAAGCGCCAGTAAACGGCGGTGGTAACTATAACCATCCTAAGGTAGCGAAATTCCTTGTCGGGTAAGTTCCGACCTGCACGAATGGCGTAACGACTTCTCGACTGTCTCAACCATAGGCCCGGTGAAATTGCACTACGAGTAAAGATGCTCGTTTCGCGCAGCAGGACGGAAAGACCCCGGGACCTTTACTACAGTTTGATATTGGTGTTCGGTTCGGCTTGTGTAGGATAGCTGGGAGACTGTGAA
>NZ_JARAYJ010000124.1:0-685 GCF_033794345.1 Streptomyces niveiscabiei | reverse complement strand
CTACCGGGCCTACCCGGACGCCTCCCAGCGCCGTGCGCTGGCCCGTGCGTTCGGGTGTGCGCGTGTGGTGTGGAACGACTGCCTGCGCGACCGGAAGGAGGCGCACGCGGCGGGGTTGCCGTACGTGACGTCGGCCGAGCTGTCCCGGCTGCGGATCACCCAGGCCAAGCACACCGCCGAACGCGCCTGGCTCGCCGATGTGTCGGCGGTCGTCCTGCAACAGTCCCTGCGGGACCTGGATGCCGCCTACAAGAACTTTTTCGACAGCCTCAAGGGCAAGAGGCAGGGCCGGAAGGTCGGTCCGCCTCGTTTCAAGTCGAAGAAGGACACCGGGCAGTCGGTCCGTCTCAACACCAACGCTTTCTGTCTGAAGGACGACGGCACGGTGTATGTGGCCAAGGTCGGCGACCTGAAGGTCAAGTGGTCCCGTCGGCTCCCGGCAGCTCCGACTTCTGTGACGGTCACCAGGGACAGCTGTGGCCGGTACTTCCTCAGCTTCGTCGTGGACACCGAGCCGGACATCCTCCCCGAGGCGGAGACCGACACGGGTATCGACCTTGGCCTGTCCGCCTTCGCGGTCCTGTCAGACGGGACGAAGATCGCCAGTCCGCGTTTCCTGCGCCGGGCCGAGAAGAAACTCCGGCGCCTCCAGCGGGAGCTGTCCCGCAAGGCCAAGGGGTCGAAG
>NZ_JARAYJ010000123.1:0-690 GCF_033794345.1 Streptomyces niveiscabiei | reverse complement strand
CGACGCCCCGACGCCCCGACGCCCCGACGCCCCGACGCCCCGACGCCCCGACGCCCCGACGCCCCGACGCCCCGACGCCCCGACGCCCCGACGCCCCGATGCCCCGATGCCCCGATGCTTCAGCTTTCTTGCCCGTCCCCGAGTTCCCGCCACCTCAGTCCCCTCGCCCCGGCGAGCCCTGCGTCTGAGCTCCCTCGCCTCACTCGCGCTCCTGGTGCCCCGTCCTTCACTCCTCCCAGCGCCCCGGGTGCCCCGCTCCTTCATCCGCGGTCCGGCCTCCTCGCTCCCGGCGCCTCGCCCCTCGCTCCGCGTTCCGCGTCCCCGCGCTTCCGGTACCCCGCTCCCTCAGCTCCCTCGCTCCGCCACGCGCCCCCGGCATCTAGCCCTTCACCTCGCGCCCTCGGCTCCCTGGCTTCGCCCCCGCGTCCCCCGAGTCCCCCGCGCCTCGTGCCCTCGGCTCCCCGGTTCCGCCTTCGCGCCCTGGCGCCTCGTCTCTCGCCTCGCGCCCTCCGCGTCCTTACTCCGCCCCGCGCTCCCCAGCGCCTCGCCCTTCACCTTGCTCCCCCGGCTCCCTGGCTTCGCCGCCGCCCCCGCCCGGTGATCAACCGCGACAACTCCCCTTTCTGGGACGGCGTCCGGCACCACCGCCTCCTCCTCCAGCGCTGCACCGCCTGCACGGCCCTGCGCTTC
>NZ_JARAYJ010000122.1:0-743 GCF_033794345.1 Streptomyces niveiscabiei | reverse complement strand
CGTCGCGGTCCGCCGCTGGACCCAGGGTGACTACGCCGGCGGCTGGGTCCGGACGAACCGGGGCTGCCAGAGCGGAACCACCTACGAGTGGAACGGCAACCTCAGGTTCGGCAGCTGGAACAGGAACGTGTTCGTGGAGAAGAAGTACGGCTGGGCCATCGACGGCCGCATCTGACCAGCGATGAACGATGCCGAACAGAAGGGATGTCAGTGAACGGTAAGACTGCCTGGCAGCGTGTGGTGACGTGCGGGACTCTTGTCGCCGCGACCGCGGTCTGCATGACCGGCACGGCGAACGCGGCGACGAGCACGTGCTTCAGTCAGAGCTATTCCGACGGCGCGCAGGTCGTTCCCGGCACGGGCGGCGGGCACGTGACCCGGGCGATCACTCGTCAGCAGGCGGGCAACACCTGGGACGACTGGGTATGGCGCGGCGAGAAGGTCGAGTGCTCCCGCAGTGCGATCTCCTGCCCGCACTCGTGGACCCAATCGCAGACAGTGACCACCGGTTGGGCCGTCGGCGGCGGCATCAATCTCGGTAACTCCTCCTCGCCGTCCAAGAAGTGGTACAACGCCCTGGCTTCCGTGACCGGCGGGTACCAGAAGACCACCGAGATCTCCAAGACCACCACCATCGGTGTCACTGTCAGACCAGGGCACACGGCGCAGGAGGTCATCGTCGCGGTCCGCCGCTGGACCCAGGGTGACTACGCCGGCGGCTGGGTCCGGACGAACCGGGGCTG
>NZ_JARAYJ010000121.1:0-767 GCF_033794345.1 Streptomyces niveiscabiei | reverse complement strand
GGAGTCGTCGTTGAAATACCAGTCTGGTCGTGCTGGATGTCTAACCTGGGTCCGTGATCCGGATCAGGGACAGTGTCTGATGGGTAGTTTAACTGGGGCGGTTGCCTCCTAAAGGGTAACGGAGGCGCCCAAAGGTTCCCTCAGCCTGGTTGGTAATCAGGTGTTGAGTGTAAGTGCACAAGGGAGCTTGACTGTGAGACCGACGGGTCGAGCAGGGACGAAAGTCGGGACTAGTGATCCGGCGGTGGCTTGTGGAAGCGCCGTCGCTCAACGGATAAAAGGTACCCCGGGGATAACAGGCTGATCTTCCCCAAGAGTCCATATCGACGGGATGGTTTGGCACCTCGATGTCGGCTCGTCGCATCCTGGGGCTGGAGTCGGTCCCAAGGGTTGGGCTGTTCGCCCATTAAAGCGGTACGCGAGCTGGGTTTAGAACGTCGTGAGACAGTTCGGTCCCTATCCGCTGTGCGCGTAGGAATATTGAGAAGGGCTGTCCCTAGTACGAGAGGACCGGGACGGACGAACCTCTGGTGTGCCAGTTGTTCTGCCAAGGGCATGGCTGGTTGGCTACGTTCGGGAGGGATAACCGCTGAAAGCATCTAAGCGGGAAGCCTGCTTCGAGATGAGTGTTCCCACCTCCTTGAGAGGGTAAGGCTCCCAGTAGACGACTGGGTTGATAGGCCGGATGTGGAAGCCTGGTAACGGGTGAAGCTGACTGGTACTAATAGGCCGAGGGCTTGTCCTCAGTTGCTCGCGTCCACTGTGTT
>NZ_JARAYJ010000120.1:0-768 GCF_033794345.1 Streptomyces niveiscabiei | reverse complement strand
CGACGAAGACCCCTCGACGAAAACCCGCCAGCAGCTCCTCAGCATGGAAGGCCGAAGGGTCAGGGACTGCTACCACCAGGAAGCGGCGCGTACGGGGGTGGTATGGCGCCGACGCGAGTACCACCACGGCGACTTCAGCGCCGGCGACGCCCCCAACCAGGCGGTGACCGCCGCCGCCCAGTGTATGTACGGCATCGCCCACGCCGTCGTCGCCGCACTCGGCTGCTCACCCGGCCTCGGCTTCGTCCACTCCGGACACGAACGCTCCTTCGTCCTCGACATCGCCGACCTCTACAAGACGGACATCGGCATCCCGGCCGCCTTCGACGCCGCCGCCCACGGCGAACAGGACGTCGCCACCCGCACCCGGCGCGCACTGCGGGACCGCATCAACGCGACCGGCCTCCTGGACCGCTGCGTCCGCGACATCAAAACTCTCCTCCTCCCTCACCACACCGCCCCGCCGCCGGACGACACGACCGACCGGATGACCCTCCAGTCGGACGGCGGCCTCCTGCTCCCCGGCGGCCAGAACCACGACCGTGCCCCGGCGCAGAACCCTGCGACGGAGACCTCCTTCATGGAGATCCCCACCACGCAGGACCCCACGTGGGAAGACCCCATCTGGTGACCGTCATCGTCCTCGCCAACTGCCCCGCCGGCCTGCGAGGCTTCCTCACCCGCTGGCTCCTCGAAATCTCCCCCGGCGTCTTCCTCGGCGCCCCCTCCGCCCGCGTCCGCGACATCCTCTGGGAAGAAGTCCGCCAG